>JBGUUS010000128.1:0-16366 GCA_045133675.1 Oscillospiraceae bacterium
CTCGGTGGTGAACGCGTCGATATCGGCGGGGATGGAAACACGCTCGGGCTCGCCCTGGAAGGTGGGGATCACGGGATTGCCGTCGCACACATAGGTGTGCAGGAAGTGGCCCAGACCGGCAATGGCGGGGTACTCATAGAAGAACCGGGCGCAGTCCGTGCCCTCGGGGTCGGCGGCCTTCAGGATGGACATCTTGTAGCTGCCGTTCCCGGCCTGAATGCCGGAGATACGGGGCGTCCAGTTGGGGCCGTCATGCTCGAACTTACGGGTGCGCAGAGCGGCTTCCCAGCTCTCGCCCCTGGCAAGGTATTCCCAGATGGTGTCGGTCTGGTCGCCGTTGGTGACGATCAGGCCCTGGCCCGCTTCCCGGACGGGGTGGTAGATGATGAGGCTGGGATCCACCATCAGGCTGGGGTCGTGGGCCTCGGTGCGGATGCCGTCGGGCTCCAGGCAGAACACACGGTTGCGGGAATTGACGCTGCGGCCCATGATGAAGTAAGCGGCCACGGCCTTCTTGCCGTCGGGGGTGACGCCCAGCACGATGCCACGGCCGGGATACGCGTTGCCGTTCAGGCGCTGGGCCATGGTTTTGGTCTCGTAAACGTTCATATCAGTTTCCTCCTAGGAATGCACATACTTTTTCCGCAGCCTGGGGCAGCAGGATCCATTCCGCCTGCTCCATGACTCTGCGCTGCAAAATCTCAGGGGTGTCCCCTTCCTCAATATAGACGGCCTTCTGGGCGATAATCTCGCCGCCGTCGGGGATCTCGTTGACAAAGTGGACGGTAGCACCGGTGACCTTCACGCCGTAGTTCAGCGCCGCTTCATGTACCCGCAGGCCGTAGAAGCCCTCGCCGCAGAAGCTGGGGATCAGGCTGGGGTGGACGTTCAGGATCCGCTTGGAATAAGCGGAGGTGAAGTTCTCCGTCAGGATGGTCATGAAGCCCGCCAGGACGATGAGTTCAATGCCGTAGGCAGTCAGCACCTGCTTCAGCTTTTCCTCAAAAGCCGCCTGGGAACCGCACTCCTTTTTCAGCACCACCTCAGCGGGGATCCCCGCCTTTTTCGCCCGTTCCAGGGCGTAGGCCCCGGCGTTATTGGACACCACAAGGGCAATCTCTCCGCTGCGGAGGGTCTTGCCCTGGGCGTCGATCAGAGCCTGCAGGTTGGTGCCGCCGCCGGAGACGAAAACAGCGATCTTCTTTTTCACGCCAGGATCACCTTATCCCCGGATGCGATGATCTCGCCGATGACGTAGGCGTCCTCTCCATTTGCCTTCAGGATCTCCAGCGCGGTCTCCACCTCGGCGGCGGGAACCACCACGCTCATGCCCACGCCCATGTTGTAGGTGTTGAACATATCACGCTCGGGAATATTGCCCTCCTTGGCGATCAGGTCGAAGATGGGCAGAACCTTGACCGCGGACTTGTCGATCTTCGCGCCCAGGCCGTCGGGGATGGAGCGGGGGATGTTCTCATAGAAGCCGCCGCCGGTGATGTGGGAGATTGCTTTGATATCTGCTTTCTCGATTGCAGCCAGAACCGGTTTAACGTACAGTCTGGTCGGCTCGAGAAGTGCTTCGCCGAGGGTTTTGCCCAGCTCGTCGTAGTAGGTTTCGAGGTTTTCTTTGGTCATGCCGAATACTTTGCGTACCAGAGAGAAGCCGTTGGAGTGAACACCGGAGGATGCAAGGCCGATGATAACGTCGCCTGCTTCCATGCGGGAGCCGTCGATGATCTTGTCGCGGTCAACGATACCTACGGTGAAACCAGCCAGGTCGTATTCGTCGTCCGGCATGATGCCCGGGTGCTCAGCGGTCTCGCCGCCGATCAGTGCACAGCCGGAGCCAACGCAGCCGTCAGCAACGCCTTTAACGATGGATGCGATCTTCTCCGGAACGTTTTTGCCGCAGGCAATGTAGTCGAGGAAGAAAAGCGGTTTTGCGCCGCAGCAAACGACGTCGTTTACGCACATTGCAACGCAGTCGATGCCGATGGTGTCGTGTTTGTCAAGCAGCATTGCTGCAACGATTTTGGTGCCTACGCCGTCCGTGCCGGAAACGAGAACCGGGTTTTTCATGCCGGTCAGATCCGGTGCAAACAGACCGCCGAAACCGCCGATATCGGTGCATACGCCCGGAATCGTGGTTCTTTTTACGTGTTCTTTCATCAATTCAACTGCTTTGTAGCCGGCGGTAACGTCAACGCCTGCTGCTTTGTAGCTTTCGCTGTAACTGTTGTTGCTCATAATCGTCTATTCCTTTCGTCGGTCAATTATTGTTTGCCATTCCAGCAATAGGTGCAGATTTCTTCCGGATCGATGCCGATCGACTCAATCATTTCTTCGAGAGTCTGGAAACGCAGGGAGGTAAAGCCCATCTCTGCGCAGATCGTATCAACCATCTTTGCGTATTTATCGGTACGGTAGTCGGTGTACGGTGCAAGCACGTCAATCGATTCCGTTCCTTCCATTTTTGCGATCACGCGGCGCGCGATCAGATCAAGGTCGCTCGTCGAACGCGAGAAGTTCAGATATTTGCAGCCGAAGAGGATCGGCGGGCACGCAAGGCGGATATGAACTTCTTCTGCGCCGGAGTCATACAGAAAATCAACCGTTTCGCGAAGCTGTGTGCCGCGTACCATCGAGTCGTCGATGAACAGCAGGCGTTTGCCGCGGATCAGCGCATCCACCGGAATGAGCTTCATACGTGCGGTCAGGTTGCGCATTGCCTGGTTCTGCGGCATAAAGCTGCGTGCCCAGGTCGGTGTGTATTTCATAAACGGGCGTCCGAACGGCGCACCGGACTGATTTGCATAGCCGATTGCGTGTGCCGTTCCGGAATCCGGAACACCTGCAACGTAGTCAAGGTCATCTGCTTTCATCGCATCGGCTTTTGCCAGAAGGCGGCCGCAGTCATAGCGCATCTGCTCAACGTTTTTGCCTTCGTATTCCGAAGTCGGATATCCGTAATACGTCCAGAGGAACGCGCAGATCTTTTTCTTCTTGCCGGCTTCCTGTTTAACGATGACCTCGTTCGGTTTGATGAACACGATCTCGCCCGGGCCAAGCTCTTTGTACTTGGTATAGCCGAGATTTAAATATGCGGACGATTCCAAAGAAGCGCAGAAGCCGTCCTCTTTCTGTCCGATGAATACCGGTGTGCGGCCGAGGCGGTCGCGTGCGGCAAAAATGCCGGTCGGTGTCAGGATCAGAATGGACATCGATCCGTCGATGCGCTCCTGTGCATATTTGATGCCCTGTGTAATGCTCTCTTTCTGGTTGATCAGTGCTGCGGTCAGCTCGGTTGCGTTGAGGTTGCCGCCGCTCATCTCCAGAAAATGCGATTTGCCGGAATCAAAGCACTCGTTCGCGAGTTCTTCAGCATTGTTGATACGGCCAACGGTCGTGATCGCGTACGTACCGAAGTGTGTGCGTACGATCAGCGGCTGCGGATCCATATCGCTGATGCAGCCGATGCCCATATTGCCCGGCATTTCCGCTACATCGCGTTCAAATTTCGTGCGGAACGGCGAGTTCTCGATATTGTGGATCGAACGGGAAAAGCCGTCTTTTTCCGAATACACCGCCATACCGCCGCGTCTGGTTCCGAGGTGAGAATGATAGTCGATACCGAAGAAAAGATCCATTGTGCAGTCTTTTTTCGAAACGACGCCAAAAATGCCTCCCATATTTACTCCTTATCCCTGCACCTTACTGCAGTTCGAGCTGCAGTTTCGTGTCCTTCTCCATAACTTCGTCATTCATCTGTTTTTTCATTTCAAGCAGTTTTTCTGCAAGCGCATCGTCAGAAAGAGCCAGCATCTGAATTGCGAGCAGCGCTGCGTTTTTGGAGCCGTCGATCGCAACGGTTGCAACCGGGATGCCGCTCGGCATCTGTACCGTTGCAAGAAGTGCATCCAGACCGTCCAGAGTGGAGGATTTTACCGGAATACCGATAACCGGCAGGGTCGTGTGTGCTGCAAGAACGCCGCCGAGATGTGCTGCTTTGCCTGCTGCTGCAATGATTACGCCGAAGCCGTTATCTTTTGCCTCTGCGGAAAATTTTGCAGCTGCCTCCGGAGTGCGGTGTGCGGACATAACGTGTGCTTCAACCGGAACACCGAAACGTTTGAGTTCCTTGATTGCCGGCATAACGATCGGCAGATCGCTGTCACTTCCCATGATAACCGCTACTTTTTTCTGTGTAGACATATTCAAAAGCTCTCCTTTGCTTTGTGATCAAAATTCAAGATATAAAACAGAAAAAAGGCCGTACAGATACAGCCTTTCCGTCTTACAAATGGTTATTGGATGCTCTTTCTCCGTAAATACACTGCGCCGAACCGAAAAAAAGTCGCACTACACCGAGGCTGTCCCATTTCGGCACAATCCCGCGCTTCGGTTTTTCCATACGGCCGGTTCCTCCCGTGAAAGAATCATCTACTTTATTTTATACGAAAACCGCCGTAAAAACAAGTCCTGCAACATGGAGAAAAGAACCAAAAACTCCCCGACATTCTGTGCAGATTGCCTATCGGGCAAAATGAAAATCCCAATAATAAAAGGATGGGTACAAACCCATCCTTTTATCCATTATAAACCGGATTATTCCTTCACATCCGAAAACAGCTCTTTTACGCTGGTGGTAAGACCGGCAAGACCCTGCAGTTCGGACGGAATGATGATCTTCGTTGCTTTGCCGTCGGCCGCTTTCTGGAAAGCTTCGAGTCCTTTGATCGCAAGGACCTTTTCGCTCGGGTTGGCAGCGCTCAGCAGCTTCAGGCTTTCCGCATACGCTTCCTGTACGGCACGGATTGCGGCAGCTTCACCTTCCGCTTCGCGGATTTTCTTCTCGCGGATTGCATCTGCGCGAAGAATGGTCGCTTCTTTTTCTGCCTGTGCACGCAGGATCTCCGCCTCTTTTTCACCCTCTGCAACAAGGATCTGCGAGCGTTTTTCACCTTCTGCACGTTTGATCTTTTCGCGGCGTTCGCGCTCTGCTTTCATCTGGCGCTCCATCGCGTCCTGAATTTCGCGCGGCGGCAGAATGTTTTTGAGCTCAACACGGTTTACTTTGATACCCCATTTATCGGTTGCTTCGTCGAGGATCGAGGTGATCTTCGTGTTAACCGTATCGCGGGAGGTCAGCGTGCCGTCGAGGTCGAGCTCACCAACGATGTTACGAAGCGTCGTGGCGGTCAGGTTCTCGATCGCCATCATCGGGTGGCTGATACCGTAGGTAAACAGTTTGGCATCGGTTACCTGATAGAAAACGACGGTGTCGATCTGCATCGTAACGTTATCCTTCGTGATAACGGCCTGCGGTTTAAAGTCCGCAACCTGCTCTTTGAGCGAGATGCGTTTTGCGATGCGGTCGATAAACGGAACGAGAAAATGCATGCCCGTTCCCCAGGTCTGATGATACGCACCGATGCGTTCAACGACCATGACCTGCGACTGCGGAACGACCTTGATGCAGGCGATCAGCACAATCAGGATCACTACGAGAAGTCCCAATACAATGTACAGTCCAAATGGCATAATAAATAACTCCCTTCACCTTTTTCAGATTATACTTCCGGCTTATGCCGAACGATCAGTTTTACGCCGACGATGGATTCGATCACACAAACATCGCCGATCTGTGCTCTTGAACCGTCGGATGTGCGGGCGGTCCAAAGCAGGCCGTCCGCTAAAACGCGTCCTGTATTCTGCAGGTTGTCGATCTCCTCTTTCACAATGCATTCTTTCCCGATCAGACTGTCGGCATTCGTTGCGACCTTTTTCTGCTCGGAGGAGATACGGCGAACAATCGGACGCGTTGCGATCAGAAGAATTGCCGAAACCACGATGAATACCACAATCTGCAGCCAGAGCTCGCCGGTGAACAGCGAAACGAGAAACGCAGCAAGCGCACCGCCGGCCAGCCAGACCGCGATCAGATCGACCGTTACAAATTCCACGATCACTAAAATCACGGTTGCTATCGCCCAAAACAGTTCCATATCATAACTCCCTTCCGACACCGGTTTCCTTTGGCATTTTTCGGTGTCTTTCTTTTGTGATTATATGATAGCATATCTTGAAAAACGCCGCAATACAGTTTCGCTAAGTGGTCGATTTTGGCGCATAAGTGGTCGTTTTTGAGCGGTAAGTGGTCGGTTTTGGCGCATGAACGGTTTTATAATCCGGAGTGATTTATATGGAATACGACCCGCAAGCCACAATTTGTTAACTTCCTTTACAAAATCCATTGACAAACTTCCGCCTCCGTGTTACTCTTAAATTAACAAAAAACGGACGGGATTTTTATGCCCGTTTTTCGACAAAACCGAAAGGAGCGCTCACTCTTGTTCCGCAAACCACTCACCAAAACAAACGATCCGTTTCCGATCAAAATGTTCCTCATCTACGTCCTGTTCTATGCAGGTCAGGCGATGTATAACGTTTATCTGAACCTGTTTTTGAACGAAAACGGCTTTTCCAATACGCAGCTCGGCTTTTTAAGTTCGGTCTCCACGCTGTGCCTCGTTCTCATTCAGCCGCTTTGGGGCATCATGAGTGACAAAGCCAAAAGTAAAAACCGCATCGTCGGTATGCTTTTGATCATCTGCGCGTCCGTTGGCCTCGCCTTCTATCTGCCGCAGGTCGCCGCTTCCGCCGGTGTCGAATTCTACGGTACCAAGCTTGCGGTATGGCTCTCGCTCTGCGTTGTCCTCTTCAACGTCTTCTTTAACCCGGCGGTTACCCTGCAGGATAACTATACGCTCGAAATGCTTGAAAACAGAAGATGGGATTTCGGTCAGCTCCGTCTCGGCGGTACGATCGGCTACGCAACCTGCGCTGCGCTCATCGGCTTTATCGTCGGCACCAGCTACGATCAGATTTTCTGGATGATGGCAATCTTTATGGCGATCACCGGCGTTCTCTACTTCACACAGCCGACCATCGCCGGTCACCGCAAGAAAAAACAGAAGGTCAAATACTCGGTTCTTCTCAAGGACCGCCGCCTGATCTGTATGTTCCTGTTCAACATCATCTACTCTCTCGGCACCTCGTTCTTCTTCCAGTTCTTCTCGATCTATTACAAAAACGAACTGGGCGCTTCTTCCGTCATGGTCGGTCTTCTTTCGACCTGTGCAGCATTGGTTGAGATCCCGTTCTTCTGGTACGCCGGAAGACTGCAGAAGCGTTTTGGCACCAAGGCGCTGATGATTTTCGCCGGAACCACCGCGGCACTCCGCTGGATCCTTTTGTCGACGCTTACGGATACGACCGCGATCCTCATCGCCAATATGCTGGGCGGCTGCGGCTTCGTCGGCTTCAGTTACAGTATGATCCGCTACATCAACGACAATGTACCGAAAGAAATGCGTGCAACCGCACAGTCGCTCAACGGCATCCTCGCAAGCTTTGTTTCGCGCATTATCCTCACGCCGGTCTGCGGCATTCTCGCCGATTATTTCAGTGTAAACGCTGTCATGATGTTCAACGGTGTTCTGATGGCGGTCATGGTCGGCGCGTTCATCTTTACCTTCTCGAAAGCAGAGGCATACCACAAGGTACATCCGGTCCTGCCAACCGACACGGCAGAATAACTCGTCTTTTTTCCGCAAATGCGGATCCGATATCGCTATTCATTATCAAAGGAGGAATTTTTCCATGGTATCTATCTTTACCAACCACATCGGCTACGACTGTGCCGACACCAAAACCGCGGTTTACCGCCGCAAAGCTGACGAAACTCCGGTTTCTTTCCGCGTGATCTGCGATGCAACCGACGCTGTCGTATATGAAGGCGCTCTCGCTGAATGCGGCGAGGTTGACAACTGGGGCACCGGTTTTTACTACACCATGCGTTTTGACGACGTAACCGCAAAAGGTCAGTACTACATCGAAGTTACCGACGATGCAGGCAAAACCACCCGTTCTTATCCGTTCAAAATCGCAGAAAACCTGCTCGAAGTTTCCACGCTCTCTGCAGTAGGCTATTATTTCAAAGCACAGCGCTCCACCGGTGAGTATGAAGCAGCTGACAAGAACATTCCGTTCCAGTTCGGCAAACGCGAAGGTCGCATCGATGCACACGGCGGCTGGTACGATGCAACCGGCGACTACGGTGTACATCTGTCTCACCTGAACCACACCACCTACTTCAACCCGCAGCAGGCTTCCTTCTCCGCTTACACCTTCTTCAAATTCAACGACCTGCTCGACGAAGCAGATTATCCGTACTACACCATGCTCAAACGCCGTCTCATCGAAGAAGGCATGTACGGTGCTGACTTCCTGATGCGTATGCGCGCACCGTCCGGCAACTTCTTTGTTACCAAATCCCGTACCATGGACGCTTACGGTCCGGTTGCTGAAATGCGCGTTCTCGGCGCTTATCACCGCAATCCGTCCGGCCGTAAAGGCGGCGGTTCCTGGGGTGACGTTAACGCTATCACCGAGTACGATTACGAGACTTCCTTCCGTGCAGGCGGCGGCTATGCAATCGCTGCACTCGCTTATGCTGCACGCGTAACTTACCCGAGCGACTACACCAAAGAAGAGTATCTGCAGACCGCTATCAACGCATACAACTACCTCTACAAAAACAACGAGCTGTATGCAAACGACGGCAAATGGAACCTCGTTGACGAATACTGCGCACTTGACGCTGTCATCGAGATCTACAAAACCACCCGTGAGATCGACTATCTCCGCCGCGCAAGAGCAATGGCAAAACGCATCTGCGACCGTTACATCGCAATCGACGAGACCAAAGGTTATCTGCGCGTAAACGATACCGACCGTCCGTTCTTCCACGCTGCTGACGCAGGTCTGCCGGTTGTTGCTCTTCTCAACTACTGCGAGATCGAGCGCGACGCCGCTTGCAAGGCTGCAACCATCGATATCTGCGAAAAACTGATGCGTCAGGAAATCGCTGTTACCAACAAAGTTGCAAACCCGTTCGGCTATGCCCGCCAGTTCGTTCAGCACGGCGACGGCACCAAATGCGATCAGTTCTTCTATCCGCACGACGTTGAGACCGCTCCGTGGTGGCAGGGTGAAAACGCACGTATTGCTTCTCTGGCAACCGCAGCACGTTCCCTCACCTATTTCACCGCTGACTGCGAGCTGAAAGACGCTCTGCGCAAATACGCTGACGACCAGATCAACTGGGTACTCGGTCTTAACCCGTTTGATGCCTGCATGCTCGAAGGCGAAGGCCGCAACAATATCGACTACTTCTTCGAGGGTGAGCGCCGCGACTTCATCCAGTGCCCGGGCGGTATCGTTAACGGTATCACCAGCGGTATCCACGATGAACACGGCATCGCATTCCACGCGGACGCAAGCGAGGATGTTCCGGATAACTGGCGTTGGGCTGAACAGTGGATCCCGCACGCTTCCTGGTACATGTACGCTCTGTGCATGAAAAAAATCTGATTCTCTGATTCGGACACTTTCCCGATAAGAAACGGAGGTCTTTTTCGTGGTTCCCATTCTGATCAACCACATCGGCTACGACTCCGCCGATACCAAAACTGCCGTATACCGCCGCATTGCCGATGAAACGCCGGTCTCCTTCCGCGTGATCTGCGATAAAACCGGCACAGCTGTGTACGAAGGCACACTCACCGCATACGGCGAGGTTGATAACTGGAAAACCGGCTATTACTACGCGATGCGGTTTGACGAGGTGGCCGAAAAAGGAACGTACTATATCGAAGTAACGGACGATACCGGAAAGACTTCCCGCTCTTATCCGTTTAAAATCGCCGAAAACCTGCTCGAAACGTCCACGCTCTCCGCTGTTGGCTATTACTTCAAAGCCCAGCGCGCAACCGGCGAATATGAAGCGGCGGATAAAGCTCTGCCGTTCCAGTACGGCAAGCGCGAAGGCACGGTAGATGCACACGGCGGCTGGTACGATGCCTGCGGCGACTTCGGCACCCATCTTTCGCATCTTTCGTATTCCACGTATTTTAATCCGCAGCAGGCGAACTTCTCCGCCTATGCGTTCTTTAAACTCAACGACCTGCTTGAAGAATCGGATTATCCGTATTACACGATGCTCAAGCGCCGTCTGATTGAAGAAGGTATGTACGGCGCGGACTGGCTGATGCGGATGCGTGCACCGTCCGGCGGCTTCTTCATCTCGAAAAACCGCTCGATGGATGCGTTCGGTCCGGTCGGTGAAATGCGTGTGCTTTCGCCGATGCTGCAGGATATGAAAGACGGCAACGAATTCGGCGGTATCGCGGACACAGAAAAAGTCCGTCCGTGCGATTACGAGGCTTCCTTCCGTTCCGGCAGCGGCTATGCGATCGCGGCGCTCGCTTATGCAGCGCGTACGACGTATCCCAGCGATTATACCAAAGCGGAATACCTGAAAGCGGCGATCGATTCGTACAATTATCTTTTCAAAAACAACGAACTCTATACCAACGACGGCAAATGGAATCTCGTCGATGAATACTGTGCTCTCGACGCTCTGATCGAGATCTACAAGACCACCCGCGAGATCGACTATCTCCGCCGCGCAAGAGCAATGGCAAAACGGATGGCCGATCGCTATGTTGCTGTCAGTGAAACGATGGGCTATCTCTCTGTAAACGGAACCGACCGCCCATTCTTCCACGCAACGGAAGCCGGTATGCCGATCGTCAATCTTTTGAACTACTGTGCAATCGAGAAAGATGCCGCGATCAAAGCGGAAACGCTTGCGCTTTGTGAAAAGCTGATGCGTTTTGAGCTTGATGTCACCAACAGGGTCGCAAACCCGTTTGGTCTTGCACGCCAGTTCATTCAGCATATCGACGGCACAAAAGAAGATCTCTTCTTCTACCCGCACGATGTTGAAACCGCGCCATGGTGGCACGGTGAAAACTCGCGTCTTGCTTCTCTTGCGGCAGCTGCACGTGCGCTCATCCCGTTCGTCACCGACACAGAGTTCAAAGACGCACTGCGCAAATATGCGGACGACCAGATCAACTGGATCCTCGGTCTCAATCCGTTCGATTCCTGCATGCTGGAAGGCGAAGGACACAACCGCATCAACTACTATTTCGAAGATCGCTGTGACTTTTTCCAGTGCCCGGGCGGTATCGCAAACGGTGTAACCGCCGCGCTGGATGATCCGCACGGCATTGCCTACTATACCGAAATCTGCGATGAAGTTTCCGATAACTGGCGCTGGGGCGAACAGTGGATTCCGCACGCATCGTGGTATATGTACGCGCTGTGCTTAAAGAAAATCTGATTCTGCTGTTTTGACCCCGCACAAAATCAAAAAAGCAGTTGCAGTTCTTTAAAAAGTCCAGTATAATCGATTTGAAAGAACCTAAAACACAAAAAGCCCGGCTCTTTCCGGAGCCGGGTCCTTTTTGCGAAGGAGTATGTATGTCTGTCAAAAAAGATTCATTTCCCTTTTATATCTTTCTGACCTACGTTATTTATTATGCAGGCCAGGCGATCTACAACACGTTCGGCACGGTGTATCTCTCCGAAAGCGGATTTTCACAGAGCGTTATCGGTCTGATGGCCTCCGTTGCAACGGCTGCGCTCATCCTGATCCAGCCGCTCTGGGGTATTCTCAGCGACCGTTCCAAGAACAAAAACCATGTCGCAGGTATCGTTATCCTGATCTCCGCTGTAATCATCCTTGCGGTTTATTTAAACAACAGCCTTTGGTGGATTGCCGCGTGCTACATCGGCTTCTCGATCTTCTACGGTCCGGCGGCAACACTGCAGGATAACTGTACACTCGAAGCACTCGAAGGCAGCCGCTGGAATTTCGGCAATGTCCGTCTCGGCGGTACGCTCGGCTATATGTTCTGCGCGCTCATCGTCGGTTTCTTTATCAAAGACTATAACCAGACCTACCTTTGGACGGCGCTGTTCTTCATTCCGGCCGGTCTGATGCTTTTCTTCACCCGTGCAACCAATTCGACGCATGGCCAGAAAGCGGAAAAAGTTCGCTACCGTTCCATTTTGTCGAACAAACCGCTTCTGTGCATCGTGCTTTACAACGTGCTCTATACCGTTGCCGGCACCTTCTCGCGCTATTACACGATCCATTACACCGAAAATCTCGGTGCAACCTCGCTGATGCTCAGCCTCTGCACCGTTATCGCAAGCCTTGTTGAGATCCCGTTCTTCTGGTACGCCGGAAGAATCGAGAGAAAACTCGGTATCATGAACACGTTCCTGCTCTCCGGCGCACTTCTCGTTATCCGCTATATCCTCTTCAGCTTCATCACCGATCCGATCTGGGTCATCGCGGTATACACGATCAACAGCTGCGGCTGGGCGCTCTCGAACTTCAGTGTTCTGAGTTACATCAACAACCATGTTCCGGCGGGTGCGCGCGCAACCTCGCAGTCGCTCAACAGCATTTTGGCAACCGTCTTCTCCTCGATCATTTTTGCACCGATTGCCGGTTTCTTCTGCGACACGCTCGGAACGCCGGTTACGCTTTTGATCGGCGCCGCTCTGATGGCAGTTACCATGGTTGTCTTCCGTATCGTATTCCCGCGCCTTGAAAAAGCGCAGGCGAGTGAATAAAATCACCGAAAGGAGAGGCCTTTCATGTTTTTGCAAAGACTTCGCGGTCGGTTTGGAAATAGCTTTCCGGTCTACATTTTTCTGATCTACGTTATTTTCTATTCCGGTCACGCATTTTACAATACGTATAATACGTTGTTTTTATACGAAAAGGGATTGACACAGGATCAGATCGGCATGGTCAGTTCCATTTTCACGGCAATTTTGATGTTCGCAAAACCGCTGTGGGGTGTTTTTTCCGACCGTTGCAAAAACAAAGCGCGCGTTATCGGCTGTCTGCTGATCACAACCGCAATCACCTGTCTGGCCTTTTATATCTCCGCTTCGGCATACTGGCTGGCGCTCTGCGTCATTATGTACCAGTTCTTCTTCCAGCCGACCATCACACTGCAGGAGAGCTATACGCTCGAACTGCTTGACCGCAGCCACTGGGACTACGGCAGTATCCGTATCGGCGGTACGATCGGTTACGTCGTCTGTGCCGCGCTTACCGGTATCCTTGTCGGCAATGACTACGGCCGCATTTACTGGATGATGGCGATTGTTTATCTCATCTCCGGCGTCATGCAGCTGTTTACAAAACCGATCCCGGGTCATCAGAAGAAAAAGCAGAAGGTCAACTACCTCAAAGCACTGGCGCACCCGCCGCTTCTTTGCATCATCGGTTTCCACCTGCTTTCGGCTCTCGGCGGCGCATTCGGCAGTTACTATACGATCTATTTCCGCTATACGCTCAACGCACCGACCGAACTGCTCGGCATTCTGACAACGCTTTCTGCGCTTTCGGAGATCCCGTTCTTCTGGTATGCCGGAAGAATCGAGCGCAAGCTCGGAACAGCAGGCTTTTTGAGCCTTGCCGTTGTCACAAGCGCCGTTCGTATGTTCACGCTGTCGTTTATCACAAACCCGTATCTCGTTCCGTTCATGCAGCTCTTTAACGGCCTTGCAACCGTCAGCAATACATACTGTCTGATCAAGTACATCAACGACACCGTTCCGGCGGAAGTCCGCACCACTGCACAGATGGCAAACGCGATCATCACAACGTTCTTCTCGACCGTTATCTGTGCACCGATCGTCGGTATTCTCGACCAGATGGTCGGCACACCACTTCTGATGCGCATCGGCGCCGGTATCTCGCTGACTTCCGTTGTGCTCTTCCTGCTCATTTTCCCGCGCATCGTCAAGTGGACGAACGCAAGAAATCCGCAGCCTGCGGCCGAAGAATAATACGCTCACAAACAAAAAATCCGTGCTCAGCCGAGCACGGATTTTTCTCTTATTTCAGTTTTTCAACCAGCATTTTTGCCGCTTTGTTGATGTCGCCGCAGCCCATCGTAATAACCAGGTCACCCGGTTTTGCGATCTCCACAACGCGGTCGGTGATCTCATCAAAGGTGTTGAACCACTCGCATCCCGGGATCTTGTCCGCGAGATCCTTCGCGTAAATTCCGATCGTGTTCTTCTCGCGGCCGCCCATGATTTCGGTCAGCAGCGTGATGTCCGCGATCTGCAGAACCTCCGCAAACTCATTGAGAAGTGCCGCCGTACGCGAATATGTGAATGGCTGATGCACGGCGATAACGCGGTTAAAATCCATTCCTTTTGCCGCATTGAGCGTTGCTGCAACCTCGGTCGGATGGTGCGCATAGTCATCTGCAACAGTGATGCCGTTGATGTTGCCGTGTACTTCAAAACGGCGACCTGCGCCATGGAATGCCGCAAGACCGGCTTTTACCTGTGCGAAATCCGCACCGGAATGCATCGCCGCGATTGCCGCCGCCGTCGCGTTCAGCACGTTGTGCTTGCCCGGTACATACAAATCGATCTCTCCGAGGCATTCGCCTTTATGCCAGATCTCAAAGCTCATATGGATACCCGGATGTGCCTTGACGTTCTTGACGACGTAGTCGTTATCCTCGCCGTACCCGTAACGGGTGATCGGCTTTTCAATGCCGACAAGCGCTTTCGCCGCAAGCGCGTCGTCGCCGCAAACGATAACCTCTTTCGTTGCCATCGAACAGAATTTGTTAAACGATGCGATCAGGTTATCGATCGTTTTGAAAAAGTCCAGATGATCGTTGTCGATATTCAAAAGAATTGCCGTATCCGGCGCCAACTGCAAAAACGTGTTTACAAACTCGCAGGACTCACAGACGAAGCGCTCGCTCTGTCCGACACGACCGCTGCCGCCGATGGAAGCCAGCTTGCCGCCGATAACTGCGGACGGGTCGAGACCCGCATCCAGAAGGATCTGTGTCAGCATTGCCGAGGTCGTCGTTTTGCCGTGCGTACCGCAGACGCAGAGCGCCTCGCTGAATGCACGGGAAAGAATACCCAGCATAACGCTGCGCTCGATACACGGCGCGCCGGAGGCCTTTGCCGCGATGAGTTCTTCGTTATCCGCCATGATCGCCGCAGTATATACGATCAGATCCGCACCTTCGATATTCTCCGCGCGCTGTCCGATCGTAACCGGGATACCCATTTTGCGGACTGCCTCAACCGTATCGGTCGGATTGTTGTCCGATCCGGTCAGATAATATCCCTTTGCGTGCAGAATCTGCGCAATCGGGTACATGCCCGAACCGCCGATGCCGATAAAGTGGATGTGTTTTTTGTTCTCCAGTAATTCCATGCCGATATTCTGCTGCATAATCTATATTCCGTCCTTTCTGAAAAAAGGTCAACTTTTCACTCCTTTATTATATTGCATTCCGCGGAGAAAATAAACCGTTATTTTCAAAAAAGGTGCATAAACTGCGGATTTGCCGTTCATACTCCTTCCGAACGCCCGGAACACCCGACAAAACCGGGCGCTGACGAAATCCCGTGTCGGAGAAACGGAGCTCAATTATGAATATTACTGATGTCAAAATCCGCCGTCTGCTCAACGAAGGCCGCCTTCGCGCTATCGTATCGGTCACATTCGATAACGCGATCGCCTTGCACGATATCAAGGTGATCGAAGGCCCGAACCGCCTTTTCGTTGCAATGCCGTCCCGCCGCGATGAAAACGGTGTCTTTCGCGATATCGTTCACCCAATCTCTTCGGGCGAAAGAAGTCTCCTCGAACAAAAGATCCTCTCAAGCTACCGTGCAACGCTTGCCGATCATCCGGTCGAAATTTTACCTGCTACCTGATACAAAAAGCGGATGTACCGTTCGGTACATCCGCTTTGCTTAATCGGTCCAATAAACCGTATACAGTTTAAAACTCTCGTCTTTCTCCGTCTTTGCCCAGAGATAAGCGTTCGAATAGCGACCGCTCGGTCTTTGCGCCTGTTCGTCCAGCGCCTTGTCCTTGCGCACGAATGTAAACTCCGCTTCCACCACCGTGTACTCGGTAAAATGGTATTCTATCGCATATCGTTTCAGATCTTCCGCAACCCATCCGTCACACAGCGCAGATGCGGTTTTCTCGTCCAGCATTTCGATTCTGTGGAACGTGAACTCCGTAAAATAATCGCCCTCTGCAAAGGCTTCTTCCGCATTCTTCACGTCAATCCGCATTTCTTCACTGTGCAAAGCCTTATACTGTTCAAAATCCGGCAGTGTTTCGCAGTATTGCAGCATGTAGGTCGAAAGCTCCGGCTCATTCACCGGCAGATCTTCAATCGAGAGCGTGCGGTCTTCGAACGTTCTGCTTGCCAATATCTCAATCGGTGTCGTTCCCAGCTCATCCGGATTCACGTATCTCGCTTCCGGTTTTTCCTCTTTAGAGACCGGCTCTTCCGAACTTTCCTGCTCTTTCGAACTTTCCTCGAGATCGCTTGCATTGATTCCGCCGATCTCGTCGCTTTCCTCCGGC
>JBGUUS010000129.1:0-2255 GCA_045133675.1 Oscillospiraceae bacterium
AGCGCCTGTGGACTAAACGACGTGCATTTTCATTCTCTCCGCCATACGTTTGCGACACGCTGTGTTGAAGTAGGATTCGAGATCAAATCACTGAGTGAAATACTGGGACATGCAAGCGCAAAGATCACGCTTGACCGCTATGTGCATGCATCTCTTGAACTGAAGAGGCATAATATGGAAAAGCTTGCGGCGATCGGATTCTGATTTTAAGCCGTCGGAATAAAGCGTCAAAAAAGCGGCAAATGCTGTGATACCGGCGTTTGAACACACTTTTTAGTATAGTGGATAACTCTGCGAAAAATTGCGGCATTATAAAATCACGGAAACAACGGGTGGTTTCCGTTTATTGGGAGTGTATAACAACTTGAAAAAAGTATTAAACATCATTAAAACGACATTTGTATGGCTGGTGGTTGCGCTGGCAGTATTTATGATGATCTTTACGGTGATTTCGGTTACGACGTTTAACCGCAATGACCGCAATCTCTTCGGCTACCGTGCCTATATCGTCAATTCTGATTCTATGGCGGCGACCGATTTTGATGCGGGCGACCTGATCTTTACCCAGGAAGTCGACGCGAAAACGCTTGTCGAAGGCGATATCATCACGTATATCTCGCAAAACAGCGACAGCTTCGGCGAGGTTATCACCCATAAAATCCGTACGGTGACCACGGATGCAAACGGCGAGCTCGGTTTTGTTACATACGGTACCACGACCGGTGTCGACGACGCGACGATCGTTACAACGCCGTATATCATGGGCAAATACGTTGGCCATTTAACCGGTGTGGGTACGTTTTTCAATTTCCTCAAGACGCCGCAGGGCTATATTGTATGCATTTTCGTTCCGTTCATGCTTTTGATCATCTATCAGGGCGTTAACTGTGTTCGTCTGTTCCGCCGCTATCGCAAAGAGCAAACCGCAGAGCTCGAGGCCGAAAAGGCACAGATCGAAGCTGACCGCGCAGAGGCAGCGAAGATGATGGCGGAACTGCAGGCGCTGAAAGCACAGCTGGAAGCGAAAACCACAGAGCCGACACCGCCGGCGGTGGAAGCTGAACCGGCAGATGCAGAGGCTGAACCGGCAGAAACGGAGCAGGAGGAAGCATGACACGGGAAATGGGACTGGCGCTGCTTCTGATTGTGGCAGGTGCGGCGGCGATACTGCTGCTGGCGTTCGCTTTCAAGGCACTGCAGACGTATAAATCGTTTTCGCGGGAACTGCGGCACCTGAAAACCGAAATCCGGCGCTCGCACGGCAAACAGCGCAAAGAATGGAAACGGCAGAAACGGGTGCTCTGGTTCTCGTGGCTGACGCTTCGTTACTGATAACAGAGATCAACGGCTTTTTGCTTTTTCTCTGCCGTTCCACCCGAAATGGGTGGGCGGCCGCCAAAGCGCATAGGTGGCTGTGCGTTTTGCCGACCGAATACGGTCATTGTTATAATTTTCTCCCGATCTGTGACAGCATCGGCGGGAGAAGATTCCGCCGGCGATGCTGCATGAATAAAATAAGGAGGTCATGAAAATGACGAAGAAAAAAGGAACGCTTCGCGCTCTGCTTGCAAGCGTTCTGGCACTGGTTATGTGCTGCTCGATGCTCATCGGTACGACCTTTGCGTGGTTTACGGATAGTGTAACGAGCGCGAATAACAAAATCGTTGCAGGTAATCTGAAACTCGACCTTGAGGTTCTTGGAGAAAACGGATGGAATTCGATCAAAGAAACTAAGGCACCGCTGTTCAATTACGACCTTTGGGAGCCGGGTTATACCGCTGTTCAGGTTCTTAAAGTTGAAAACGAAGGCTCTCTCGCACTGAAATGGATTGCTAAGTTTGTTTCCGAAAATGAACTTTCCATTTTGGCTGATGTAATCGATGTTTATGTTTGTCCGAGTGAAACCGAACTGACTATGCCGACCGGCCGCGATCTCACTGGCTACACCAAAGTTGGTACGGTTGCTGAGTTCGTAAACACGATCGAAGAAACTACTTACGGCACTCTTGAAGCAGGTAAAGCTGCATATCTGGGTATCGCTCTGAAAATGCAGGAATCTGCAGGCAACGAATATCAGGGTCTGTCTCTCGGCGGTGCATTCGACATCCAGATTCTCGCTACGCAGGCTGCTGTTGAGAATGACTCGTTCGGCAACGATTACGATGAAGATGCATCGTATCCGTCGATTGCTGATAAATGGGACGGCACGGTAGATACCACTTGGTACAATGACACCGATACTGAGTTCACTTTGT
>JBGUUS010000130.1:0-6892 GCA_045133675.1 Oscillospiraceae bacterium
GACCGCGAGATCACATATTCGAAGATCGGCGACGGCGTTTCGATCTTCATTCGCGGTATGGCGAAAAAGGTTCTGCTCGCAAACACGATCGGTGCGGTATGGACGGCGGTCAAAGCTATGGATTACGGCGCGCTTCCGGCGGCAACCGCATGGATCGGTATCCTCTGCTTCACGTTCCAGATTTACTACGACTTCTCCGGTTATTCCGATATGGCGATCGGTCTTGGCAAGATGCTCGGCTTTAACTTCCCGCCGAACTTCGATCATCCGTATCTTTCGAAGAGTATCACCGAGTTCTGGCGCCGCTGGCACATGACGCTTGGCGGATGGTTCCGTTCGTACGTGTACATCCCGCTCGGCGGCAACCGCGTGAGCAAGTTAAAGCACGTCCGCAATATCCTCATTGTCTGGATGCTGACGGGTCTTTGGCACGGCGCAAGCTGGAACTTCGTGTTCTGGGGTCTTTACTTCGGCATTCTCCTGCTGGTTGAAAAATTCTTCCTCAAAAAATGGCTCGAAAAGCTTCCTGCGTTTTTCCAGTGGCTTTACGCCTTTATCCTCGTTATCTTCGGCTGGGTTCTCTTTGAGATGCCGAGCATCGAGACGATCGGCGGTTTCCTCTCTGCAATGTTCGGCTTAAACGGTGCCGGCTTTGCGGATACACAGTCGGTATGGCTGGTCACTTCGAACATCACGGTGATCGTGCTTTCCGCAATTTGTGCAACGAACCTGCCGCGAAAGATCTTCCGCGCAGTTCACAGCCGCTGGGCACACGCGGCAAACGGCACACGTCTTGTTGTGGAGATCGCACTGCTGTTTGTCTGCCTGTGCTATCTTGTAACATCCACCTATAACCCGTTTTTGTATTTTAATTTCTGATAGCGAAAGGAGAAGCTTATGTCTAAAAAAATACTCGCAACCGTCTTCTTCGCTATGCTTGCGGTTTTTACACTTGCAACATATCTGATGCCGAAATCGAGCTTTTCGGAGCTTGAAAACCGCGCGCTTGCTTCGCCGCCGCCGTTCGGCATTGACAGCATCTTCGATAAATCCTTCATGGATCAGACCGAGAAATATCTCGCCGATCACGTTTTTTTGCGTGAACCGATTGCAAAAACGAAAACGGCAATCGAGCTGGCGATCGGCAGACGGGAAATCGGCGGTGTATACGTCTGTGACGACCGTCTGATTGAAAATATCGCACAGCCGGATGCGGAGACTTCGGCAAGCAATGCCTCTGCTATCAATGCCTTTGCCGCAAAATACGGCGAAACGCTTCCGACAACGGTGATGCTTGTTCCGACCGCTGCGGCTATCAACAGCGCGTACCTTCCGCCGTTTGCGGTTACCGTCGATCAGGCGGCATATATCCGTGATTTTTACGATCAGCTTGAAAACGTCAATACGGTCGATGTATATACGGCGCTTTCCGCCAACCAGCAAAACGAGCTCTATTACCGCACCGACCACCATTGGACGAGCTACGGCGCATATGTCGGTTATACCGCGCTTGCAAAACCGCTTGGCTTTAAGGCTGCAACCGAGGATATGTTCAACGTTGAACACGTTTCGCACGATTTTCTCGGCACACTCTATTCCAAAGCACTCACCGGCGAACAGTTCGCCGATCAGATCGACCTGTACACCTACGCTTCCGGCGATCCGGTCACCGATGTGATCCGTTATGTCGGCAAAAACAAGCAGACGTACTCCTCGATCTTCTTCCGTGAAAATCTTGACGGAAAAGACAAATACACCGTTTTCCTCGGTCAGAACAACGCACTGATCAACATCAAAACGAATGTGGCAAACGGTAAAAAACTCATCGTATTTAAAGACAGCTATGCCAACTCCGCGCTGCAGTTCTTAACGCTGCACTATGAGGAGATCGCGGTGGTCGACCTGCGCTATATGAATATGCCGCTTTCCGACTATCTCGATCTGGCGGATTACGGTCAGGCGCTGTTTTTATATAACGTCGGCACCTTTACAAGCGACGGAAGTCTGCGTAAAGTTGCGGCGTATTAAAAGGAGGCAAACCCCATGAAAAAGAAAATTGTAAGCCTGTTTGCGCTGATCCTGGCTCTTGCTATGGTATTCTGCGCTTGCGGCGAAGCTCCGGCTGTGGAAGACGGTTCTTCGGAAGAAGGATCCTCCGAACCGGAATCCTCGGTCGAGATCGAAGTCGATCCGATCATCAATCCGCTCACCGGTGAAGCCGGATACGACGAGGCGAAGCTCAAAAACCGTCCGGTCGCAGTTATGATCAACAATATCGAAGTTGCACTTCCGCAGCGCGGCATCAGCGAAGCGGACATCATCTACGAGCTGCCGGTTGAAGGTCCGATCACCCGTATGATGGCGGTATTCGCAGACTATAACGATATGTCCGACATCGGTTCGATCCGTTCCGCACGTCACGACTATATCGAGCTCGTTCTGCCGCTCGATGCGATCTATCTGCATATCGGCACCAGCACCTACGCAAAAGAGGCGATCTCGAAATACAAAGTTAACGACCTCGACGGTATCGCATATTCGAACGTGGCGTTTTACTATGACAAAGAGCGCGCAAAGAAAAAAGCAACCGAGCACTGCTGGTTCTCGAACGCAGAACTCTTAAAAGCCGGTATCAAAGCAAAAGGCCTCGGCACCGAGCTCGAAAAACCGCTGGATCCGCTGTTCAACTTCAGCGATACCGCTGACGCAGCTATGACCGAAACTGCGGTTTCGATCACCGTTCCGCAGTCGAACGTCTGCACCGCTACTTTTGAATACAACGCCGCTACCGGTCTGTATGAAAAAGGCGAATACGGTGTTGACCACGTTGATACCAATACGGGTAAAGCGTGTGCGGTTAAAAACGTATTCCTGATGTATACGAAAGTCGGCTTAAAACCGAACGGCAAACATAAGGAGGTCGAAATGAACTCCGGCCACGGCTATTACATCGTAAACGGCAAGATGACCGAAGTCACCTTCGAAAAAGACGACGAATACGGCATGATCCGCGTGCTGAACAAAGACGGCAGCGAGTGTGAAGTTATGCCGGGTCAGACCTGGTTCTGCATCGTTCCGGATAACTTTGAGTCGAAACTCGTTATCAAATAAAATCCATACATAGCTAAAAAGGCTTCGGTCCAAACGGACCGAAGCCTTTTTGTGTTGCTTATAAATCAGTACTGTCTGCCCCAGACAACGAGTTTCTTAGCCGGTTTGCCGCAGCATACGCAGACATCGGAAACTTCTTCCTGTTCAAACGGCATGCAGCGGGATTTTACGCCGCCGGTAACGTCTTTGAGTTTCTCTTCGCACTCGGTCTCGCCGCACCACATAGCACGGATAAAGCCCGGTTTGTTCTCTGCGATATCGAGGAACTCTTCGTAGTTATGAGCGGTATGGGTTTTCTCAACGAGGTTGCTGAGTGCTTTCTGATACAGTGCGTTGTGAACGTCCTGCAGCGCTTTTTCGATTGCCTCCGGCAGTTCGTCGAGGTTTACGAAAATCTTCTCGCGGTTATCGCGGCGAACGAGAACGCACTGGTTCTTCTCGATATCTTTCGGACCGATCTCAAGACGCAGCGGAACACCTTTCATCTCGTATTCGCTGAATTTCCAGCCCGGAGAGTTGTCGGAAGAATCGAGTTTTACGCGGAACTGTTTTCTGAGTGCGTTGTAAAGCTCGGTTGCTTTGTCGAGAACGCCCGGTTTGTGCATTGCGATCGGGATGATAGCCAGCTGTACCGGAGCAACTTTCGGCGGGAGAACGAGGCCGTTGTCATCGCCGTGAGTCATGATGATCGCACCGATCATACGGGTGGAAACACCCCAGGAGGTCTGGTGCGGATATTTGAGCTGGTTGTCTTTGTCGGTGAAGGTGATGTCGAATGCTTTTGCAAAGCCATCGCCAAAGTAGTGCGAGGTACCGCCCTGCAGAGCAACACCGTTGTGCATCATCGGCTCAATGGTGTAGGTCTCTTCTGCACCTGCGAATTTCTCTTTCTCGGTTTTCTGACCGACTACTGCCGGAATTGCCAGCGTATCGCGGTAGAAATCCTCATAGCAGCGCAGCATCTGCAGCGTTTCTTCGCGTGCTTCTTCCGGTGTTGCGTGCATGGTGTGGCCTTCCTGCCAGAGGAACTCGGACGTACGCAGGAACGGACGGGTTGTTTTCTCCCAGCGAACAACGTTGCACCACTGGTTGTACAGTTTCGGCAGGTCGCGGTAGGAGTGGATAATGTCTTTGTAATGCTCGCAGAACAGCGTCTCGGAAGTCGGACGAACGCAGAGGCGCTCGGTCAGCTTCGATTCGCCGCCGTGGGTAACCCATGCAACCTCCGGAGCAAAGCCGGCAACGTGATCTTTCTCGCGCTGCAGAAGGCTTTCCGGAATGAACATCGGCATATATACATTCTCGTGACCGAGCTCTTTAAAGCGCGCGTCGAGATCTTTCTGAATATTTTCCCAGATCGCATATCCGTACGGGCGGATGATCATGCAGCCTTTTACGCTCGAGTAGTCAACGAGTTCGGCTTTTTTGATAACGTCGGTATACCATTTCGCAAAGTCGACGTCCATTGCCGTAATGTCGTCAACCATTTTTTTCTGATTTGCCATATTGGTACTCTCCTTGGATTTAGTTCAAACAGGCGCGGATACCACACCTATTATATCAGTTTGTATTATAGCAGAAGCACCGCTTTAATGCAACCGAAACGCCGGATTTTTTGTGCGGTTTCCGCCGCAAAAACGGCGCATTTTTTCCACCGCGCCAAACGCGCCATGTTGAAAAAATGACCACTTACCGCCCAAAATCGACCACTTATGTGCCAGAATCGACCACTTAGCGAAACGGCGTAGATTTTTTGAAACGATGTGCTATAATATAATTGCAAAGAAAAAAGAAAGAGAGGTGGTTTCCGGATGGAGGTCCGCATCATTATGGATCCAAAGGCCGAGACACCGTACATAGAGCTGCATACCGCCCGGGTCACGCCGGAAATCACCGCACTGGTGAATCAGCTTTCGGAGGGTGCGTCCCGTCTGCTCGGTTTTAAAGGCGAGGAGGTTATCCCGCTGAACCTTTCGGAGCTGATCCGTGTTTACACGGAAGAAGGCCGCGTTATGGCGGAGACGGATTACGGCATTCTCACGCTGCGCTACCGCTTGTATGAGATCGAAAATATGCTCAACGGTCCGTCATTTTTGAAGATCTCGAACTCGGAAATTATCAATTTCGCAAAAGTCCGGAGTATGAACATGGGCATTTCCGGCACCATCACCGTCACACTGTCCAGCGGAACCAAAACCTTCGTTTCGCGCCGATACGTGGCGCGGATCAAGGATTTCCTTGGACTGTAGCACTGTCTGAAAGGAGGTTCGTTATGAACAAAACAACAAAAGATGTATTTTCACTGATTTGGCGCGCGGTTATTCTTGGGCTTGGTTCGATGATGATCGGCGTACTTCTTGTAAATGCGCTCAGCATAATGCGCAATTTCAGTTCAGCCGATTACAGCTCACCGATCTGGGTGCAGGCCGAAAATCCGGCAAGCACCTGGCCGGAATACGGCTTCCCGCTGTTTGCGGCGCTGTATCACCGCGGTATGCCGCTTATTTGGCAGTTTATCTGGCAGGGCGTTTCGTTTATTCTTGCCGTACTCGGTATTATGATTGCGATGAAATTCGTACAGGAATCGGTAATGCCGTTCTGGAAGCGCCTGATCATCGCGCCGCTGATCGTTTTTGCCGGCTTTATTTCTCTGCTTCTGCAAATGCGGTTTTACTGTTCCGAACTCCTCGTCTGGCTTTTGCCGCTGGTGATCCTCGGCGGAACGGCGCTGTTTGTAACACTGCATTACCGTGCGGAGCTGATCGCGGTCAAAGAACTCGATTTGCTGCTCAAAAAAGAGAATCCGAACACGATCGACCCGGGTATCAAAGAGGCGATCCGTCCGATTCCGCACTATAATTTCTACCGCGGCTTAAACCGCACGCTTTCGGATCTTCAGGCAAAACCGATCTACTTCTTTATGGGCCTGGCTGTGGTTATCTTCGCTCTGGCGATCCTCAGTGATCCGTCGTTTACACTGCAGCATCGCTATTGATGAAAGGATGTGAGCCGAAAATGAAAAAACAGATCTCTAATATTGGAACCGGTATCTTCTGCAGCTTTTCGGCAATGGGCGCGGCACTTGTGCTGCTCTCTGCATTCGATCCGAACGATTCGCTGTATCTAATGTTCCCGGCCTTCCATTCGTGGATGCTTCGCAGTAACGCCGATTTCCCGGCGGTCTGCCTTGCTATGCTGGCGCTGTTTGCCGGATACGGTATCATCGGCGGACTCATCCATACTGTCTGCAAATCGGAGCGCTTTTCCCTGCTCCGCCAGTGCGTTATCAGCGCTTTTTTAACGTATCTGGCGCTGTTTGCAACTGCGTGGGTTTCCGATAAATTCGCTTATTCCTGGTGGATCACGGTCGGCTGTGCCGTCTGCTTTGCGCTGATCTGGCTTTTGCGCGTATGGCGCTGGAAAAGCCGCGTTGCGGAAATCGGTCTTGCGCTTCCGAACACACCGGAAGGCGGAAAACGCCGGATCTGGAACACAGCCGTCAGCCGCTTCGCTGCAACAGCACTGCTTTGGATGCTTGCGGGCGGATGCGGGCTCGTGATTTTGCTGATGCTCTGCTTATAATAAACTGCAAACGAAAAACCTCTGCGGAAAGTTCCGCAGAGGTTTTGTTTTACAGGAATTTGCGTTCGGTACCACGCTTTCTGCGCGCACCGGCAGTCAGCCATGTGGATGGCCAGAAGAGGACAAGCATCGGGAAAATCTCCAGACGGCCGGTGATCATATCGAACATCAGAATGAATTTGGAGAACGCAGAGAAATC
>JBGUUS010000131.1:0-11104 GCA_045133675.1 Oscillospiraceae bacterium
GGAACAACAGCCTTTTCTTTCTATGTTGATTTCTCTTTTCTTTTCCGCTTGAAAAGTGATGTATTTTTGCGTATACTTGAGAAAACAGGTATCATTCCACTCTACCGCCGGTTGAGTCCCCACAATACAACCGACAGTACGTGTATTTTGCAGAGCGGATACCCTATACTGGGATCGAAAGGAGGAAGACCATGGATCAGGTGAAAATCGGAAAATTCATTGCAGAATGCCGAAAGAAGGTAAATCTGACGCAGGCACAGCTTGCGGAAAAACTGAATATCACCGACAGAGCAATTTCAAAATGGGAAACCGGAAAATCCCTTCCCGATTCCTCTATTATGCTTCTGCTGTGTGATATCCTCAAAATCACAGTAAACGATCTATTAAGTGGGGAGGTTGTTTCAATGGAACACTACAACAGAGAAATGGAAAACAAACTGATCGAATCGATCAAGCAGAAGGAAAAAAGCGACAAGCGTTTGCTGCAGATCGAAATTGTAATGGGAATCGTCTGTCTGATCCCGTTGATCGGTGCAGCCATTCTGGTCTCTTTCGTGCCGTTTGAAGAGCATATTGCAGCTTTTATCGTAATTGCAAGTCTTATTCCTCTGCTGGTTGCAATGCCGTTTGCGATCAAAATCGAGCAGAAAGCCGGATACTACAAATGCAAAAAATGCGGTCATCTGCACATCCCGTCATACGGCAGTGTCTTTTGGGCAATGCACAGCGGCAGAACCCGATACATGAAGTGTCCTGCATGCGGCGAAAGATCCTGGCAGAAAAAAGTTCTCACCAAAGAATAAACGGACAAACGCGGCAAATGCCGCACTGTATTACCCCGGGGACTGCGAGTTTAAAAAACTCGCAGTCCTCTTTTTGTTCCGCTTTTTCTCATCGGAAAATAAGCGGACAGATATCGCTGTGCTGGTGCTGAATTCCGGCAATACGCTGTTTTTCTTCCCCATTACTCTTGTACAGCAAAAGCTATTTTCTTCCAAACTCTCGCTTGCCCTGTTCACGCTTTTGTGGTAAGATGGACACAGGAAAATTTCGGAAATACTCTCTGAAGGAGGATATTTATGCAAGTAACATTCGATAAATTTACCGTCACGCTGAACGAAGGTATGGCGTGCAGCCTGAAAAATGTTCGCGAAAAAGACGGTGTTGTGCTGTACGATTTTCTGTTTTGCTGGACGAAGGAAAACGCCGAAAACGACGATGAATTTGTTGTTGCATGGGGCGAAAAAGTAAAAGGTGTTATGTACAAATGGGATTCCGTCTGCAAGCTTGGTCGCAATATGACACCGCACTGGGAAGATGTATTTGAATCGATGCTTTCCACGCAGGCGCCGGTCAGCGCTCTGTTTGACGGAAAAGATACCAGCCGTTACTGCTGGGCGCTCTCCGAATGCCGCAAACGCATGAAGCTTTTGAACGGCTGGCACGATCTGTACAACTACATCACGCCGCAGTTCTCGTTCAACGTCCGCCAGTTCACCAACCAGTACGAAACCGTCATCACGCTGTATGTCGATAAACGCACCGTTGCGCTGCAGAAAGCCGTTGCCGATGTTGCCGCATGGTGGGAATATGATCTCGGCATGACGCCGCTTTCGGTTCCGCCGATCGCGCGCGAACCGCTTTATTCGTTCTGGTATGCACATCATCAGTTCGTCAACGAAGAACTGGTCGAAAAAGAATGCCGCCGCGCAAAAGAACTCGGTTTCGAAATCTGCATCGTGGACGACGGATGGCACACCGACGATACCAACGGCGGCTATGCATACTGCGGCGACTGGATCCCGGCCAAGAGCAAATTCCCGAATATGGCCGAGCACGTCAAACGCGTGCACGAAATCGGCATGAAGTACGTTCTTTGGTACAGCGTTCCGCTGATCGGCTATCGCAGCGAGCATTTCAAAGAGTTCGAAGATATGCTGCTCCGCGATGTTCCGCATCTGTATGCCCAGCTGCTCGACCCGCGTTATAAAAAAGCACGTGATTTCATGGTGGAGACATACAAAAAAGCACTCATTGAATGGGATCTCGACGGCTTCAAGCTCGACTTTATCGACACCTGGATCGATGTTCCGGAGAACGCACCGTACAACGAACGCATGGATATTCCGGCACTGCAGGATGCGGTCAACGTCTGCATGAACGAGATCGTCAGTGCGCTCAAAGAGATCAAGCCGGACGTCCTGCTGGAATTCCGCCAGGGTTATATCGGTCCGCTTATGAAACAGTACGGCAATATGTTCCGCGTTGCGGACTGCGCCGGTGATTACCTGAAAAACCGTGCTTCGATCTTTGACCTGCGCATGCTGATGGGAGATCAGGCGGTTCATTCCGATATGCTCATGATGGCGCCGTTCGATGATCCGGAGACAAACGCAATGCAGATCATCAGCTGTATGTTTGGCGTTATGCAGTATTCCGGCCGTTTCGACCAGCTCGACGAAGCCACCACCAGGATGTCCCGCTTCTGGCTCTCGTTCTTCAAAGAGCACCGCGCGCTGCTGCAGAGCAGAAATCTCACCACGTATGAAGCACACCTGCTCTATACCTGGGCGAAAGCAACCGAAGGCAATGAATGTGCGGTCGGTGTTTACTCTGTCGACAAATGCGTCAAGCCGGATGCTGTTGACACCATCTATATCGCAAACGGCTGCATGGGCGAGCGTGTTCTCCTCGATTTGGACGGCACATATCACGCACAGATCCTTAACTGCTATGGCGAAGAAGTGCAGAGCGGCACACAGGATTTTTGCGGTATCAACACACTTGCAGTACCGGTTGGCGGTCTTATCATCCTCAAAAAAGCGTAATATAACAAAGGAGCCGGCAGAAAAACTGCCGGCTCTTTTTTCGTATAAATTCCGCGAACTCCCGCTTGCCCTATCCTTCCGTTTATGGTAAGATAGTCTTAATATGGTTCGGAAAAATCCAATTTAAAGGAGGATATTTATGCAAGTTAAAATTGACAAATACACGATCGAGCTGAAAGAAGGTATGGCGTGCAGCCTGAAAGATGTCCGCGAAAAAGACGGCATCACCTTCTATGATTTCCAGTTCAACTGGACAACGGAAAATGCCGAAAATGATGACGAATTCATCGTTATGTGGATGGATGAAGTGAAAGGTGCCATGTACAAATGGGACTCTTCCTGCAAAATCCGCCGCAATATGATGGACGATCCGTGGGCAGACGCTTTCCCGTCGATGATTTCGGTCAACGCACCGGTCACCTGCCTGTTTGACGGCAAAGACAAAAACTGCTACACCTGGGCTCTGTCGGAATGCTGCAAGCTCATGAAAATCCAAAACGGTATCGACGATTATGAAACCTGCATGATCCCGCAGTTCTCGTTCAACGTTCGCCAGTTTACCAATCAGTACGAAACCGTTATCACCCTGTATATCGACCGCCGTCCGATCCCGATGCAGAAATCGGTTGCTGACGTTGTCGATTGGTGGGCAAACGATCTCGGTATGACCCCGATGCCGGTACCGCCGGCTGCAAGAGAGCCGCTTTATTCGTTCTGGTATTCGCACCATCAGAATGTCAGCGAAGAAATCGTCGAAGCAGAATGCCGCCGCGCAAAAGACCTCGGCTTTGAAATCTGCATCGTGGATGACGGCTGGCACACCGATACCACCAACGGCGGTTATGCATACTGCGGTGACTGGATCCCGGCTAAAAGCAAATTCCCGAATATGGCAGAACACGTCAAACGCGTACACGAAATCGGCATGAAATACATCCTGTGGTACAGCGTTCCGCTGATCGGCTATAACAGCGAACATTTCAAAGAGTTCGAAAGCATGCTGCTGCGCGATGTTCCGCATCTGTATGCACAGCTGCTTGACCCGCGCTATAAAGAGACCCGCGCATTCATGGTTGAAACGTACAAAAAGGCGCTCACCGAATGGGATCTCGACGGCTTCAAGCTCGACTTCATCGATACCTGGACCGATATTCCGGCAAACGCACCATACAACGAGAGAATGGATATTCCGGCTCTCCAGGATGCGGTTAACGTCTGCATGAACGAGATCGTCAGCGAGCTCATCAAAATCAAACCGGATATCCTGCTCGAATTCCGTCAGGGTTACGTTGGCCCGCACATGAAACAGTTCGGCAATATGTTCCGCGTTGCGGACTGCCCGGGCGACTATCTGAAAAACCGCGCTTCGATCTTCGATCTGCGTATGCTGATGGGCGATCAGGCAGTTCATTCCGATATGCTCATGCTGGCTCCGTTCGATGATCCGGAGACGAACGCACTGCAGATCATCAGCTGTATGTTCGGCACGCTGCAGTATTCCGGCAAACTGAGCCGCATCGACGATGCAAGCAGAAAGATGTCGCGTTTCTGGCTCAGCTTCCTGAAAGAGCATCGCGAGCTGCTGCAGAGCAAGAACCTCACCACGTACGAGGCACACCTGCTCTATACCTGGGCAAAAGCAACCGAAGGCAACGAGTGTGCAGTCGGCGTTTATGCGATTGATAAATGCGTCAAACCGGATGCAATGGACACCATCTATATCGCAAACGGCTGTATGGGCGATCGCGTATTCGTAGAGCTCGACGGCAAATATGCGGTTCAGATTCTCGACTGCTACGGCGAAGAAGTAGAAAGCAGCGTACAGGAGCTTCGCGGTGTTAACATCCTGAACGTACCGATGGGCGGTCTCATCGTCCTGAAAAAAGCATAATCGATTCGCTTATACAAGCATCATATATGCATACAGAAAGCCTGATGGGTTTATTCCTGTCAGGCTTTCTCTTGTAATACCTTTACTTTTTACCAAAAACGGTGTATAAATGATAGTAAGAAAACACGCCGATCGGAGGCTTTGCTATGATCAAAACCGAAATACTGAAGCGTTATCAGACCCTCACCCTTTTCGACTGCGGACAGTGGGTTATGGAAGAAGAAGGCCGATTCCCGCTCCTCGATAAATGGAACCGCACCATCCGGCTGACACTTCGGGATACCGTTGTGCATCCGGACGGCTGGGATAACACCGGACTGCTGTTCGATTACACCGATTTTTCGCACAACGCGGCTCTCACCTTCTCGTTCGGCAAACCGTATGCGAACGAAAAAGCCGATACCGCAAACGTGTGCCTTCGCGTTACACGGAAAGACCTGACGTTTTCGCATCGCGATACCGCAACCACCGTTTCGGCAGAATTCGAAGAAAACGGCCGTTTCACCGTCGAATGCAAAGGCGGCGCGCTGTGCTTTTGCGGTATTACCTTCCCGGTTCCCGCCGAAGCGTTTGCCGGTTATCTTGAAATCGCGGTTGAAAACGGCAATGTCGTTATGACCGGTTTTACCGCCGAGACCGAAAAAGAGCCGTACAGCGAAGAAGAACACGAACAGCGCCGCATTGCATGGCGGCATCACCAGCTTGATAAAATCGATGCCTGCCTCGATGACCTGGAGCAATATCTGCAAAAAAATCCGGACATTTTGCCGAAACGCAGCGGTGAGCTGTATGTCCCGCTGCATATCGTCGATATCGGCGAGACGGTCACGATTCGTGCAACCAGCTTCAATGGCTGCAACGCCGCATTGGCGGTTACAAAAAACTGCTATGCACCCGACGCAAAGCCGGAACAGCAGGAGCTCGACTGGATCCGGGAAGGCGACAATTATACCGCCGAAATCGAGCTGACACTCGATGTTGCCGGCAACACAAAGATCGAATTCTGGACCGCAGGCGAAAAGCTCGTCCGCCAGATCGCCGTGCTGGATACCGGTTATATGGCGGTTATCCCGTGGATCGGCACGAATATTCCGTTCGTTGACGAAACGATCCACCGTTTCGACCTTCCGGGTGATTACTGGTTCACGGCGCCGCCGCGCCTTGCTTCGCCCGGGAAAATTATCGAATGCTACCTGCCGTATCTGCGCGGTGCCCGCCGCTATGGTGACCGCATCGCACCGTTCGTCAACGCCGGCCAGATCATTCCGGACGCTGAGACGGATACGCTGTTTGCGCTGGACCGCGCTTCACAGGAACGCGGCTTTGCACAGATCAAACGCCAGATGCAGATCATGGGATACGGCGATATGGAGCTTATCGCAAGCTATACACCGGATGCCACCACGATGGATATTCTCAACAAGCTCGGCGTAAAAGCGCTGACTTCGCTTTGTGCATGGCAGAACTGGCACGACGGCGGATGGGAAATCAACCACTGCGGTGTTTCGAACCAGCCGTATTTCCCGGCCGACGAAAACTTCCGCCGAGCGGATGCGGCAAAAGACGGGCTTATGTGCTTTACCATGGGCAATTCCTCCTGCAATCGTAATTACAGCGTTATGGCGTACGATGCCTGCCCGTCCAATGTGGTTCCGGGTGAACGCTATTTGGAGCATCAGGTTGTAAATCACGGTATTCAGCGCTTCTACGACGTATTCGACGGCTATATTCAGGACAGCAAGAATGCGGACAGCCTGCTGACCGTAACCGTCCCGATCGAATCGTTCCACGGACGCATGGACTGGAATGCCGCAAACGAAGCGGCGGTCCGCCATCTTATCAAACGCGCCGCAACCGAAAAAATCGTATTCACCTCCGCGGCCGATATTGCCGACTACCATAAACGGCGCCAACTCAAACTGCAGGAAGCGTATTTCTTCCAGCCGGACTGCTATTATGGCTACGGCAACGGCACGATGCCAAGCCGTATCGACGACCGCATGGAAGCCATCACCGGCGATTACTTAGCCGTGATCCGCAGGAGCAGTATGCTGCCGATGTATTTCTATGACTACACCATTCCCTGGGACAGCAAAGAAAAAGGACCGGAGCGAAACGAATTCGGTCAGATCGATCCGGACGAACATCTGCCGTCGGAATGTGTGCCCAAGCAGGTGTTCCGCGAGGATATGACCGTTACTTCCGAGATCAAAGGCAATCGTATCCGCATTACCGCCAAATCGCCGACCGCGAAAAAGAAAATGGTTACCGGTCTGTTTGATATTCCGTTTGCATCGGATTTCACCGCCAAAATTGACAAAGCCGATGCCCGTGTGCAGAAAGTTGCCGACCGCTGGACCGGCAACACGCACCTGTTCATCGATATGGGTGCACTGGAAGCCGGCGAAACCGTACTCACCGTCACGATCGACGGCACAGCGCGCACGCCGGTTTCCGCCGAACACATAAAGGACGGCTTTGCCGCGATGTTCTTCGGCGATCACGCCTATCTCAGAAGCTGCGACCGCGAACGCGCACTGCAGGTATCGCTTCCGGCGCCGGACAGCGCATACATAAAACTCGTCAGCGGCAAGAAGATCGCCGCAAAAGGCGGTATACTCGCCTTTACCGTTAACACCGCCTGGTTCGACGAAGCGCCGATTCTCTATGGCTATCCGAAAGAAGCCTTCGCCAAAGCCATCGAAGAAGCGAGCGTTTCCGATATCGGCGAAACCACCTGCTCGCGTTGGTCGGGCCAGTAAACAGAACGGGGAATTTATATGAAAATCATGAAAAACGCCATTCGCTGCAACCTCTGCGGCGATGAAATCGAATCCACTTCCACACATCACTTCGTCACCTGCCGCTGCGGCAGCTGCAGTGTGGACGGCGGCCACGAATATCAGCGCTGGTGTGCACCGTCCCGCGATGCCTTCACCGATATTTCGATCGTGGAGCCGGACGACGAAACATGATCGAACCTATAAAAGACTGCCTCTGTCATTGGACAAAGGCAGTCTTTTTCCTTTATTGATTTTTTTCACTTTTAAACGGAAAAGCATTTACTTTTTATGGGTTTTGCTGTATAAATAATAGTAAGAAACCCACTGAACGGAGGTCATTTTATGAGCAAACTCAATATCGCCGTAATCGGCTGCGGCCGCATCGCGATGAACGCACATTTCCCGGCTTTTGCACAGATGGACAGTATCCACATCAAATACGCCTGCGATCTGATCGAAGAAAAAGCGCAGGCAATGAAAGAGATGTATCCGGACGTTGAAAACGTTATCACCGACTATAAGGTCGCACTCGATGACCCGGAAGTTGATGCCGTATACGTTTTAACGCCGAACTATGCGCACTATACCGTTGCAATGGATGCGCTGAAAGCAGGCAAACACGTTTTCTGTGAGAAACCGATCACCGTAAACTATGCACTTTCCAAAGAGATGGCGGATGCGGCAAACGCCGCAGGTAAGATGCTGAACATCGGTGTCTGCAACCGTTTCCATAAGTCGGTTGAAGAACTCGAGCGCTTAAACCGCGAAGGCAAATTCGGCAATATCTATCACGTCTACTGCTCGTTCCGCGGCTTCCGCAGTATTCCGGGTCTCGGCGGTGCATTCACCACAAAAGCACAGTCCGGCGGCGGCGTTCTCATCGACTGGGGTGTACATTTCTTTGACCTGATCCTCTATATCCTCGGTGGTGCAAAGCTTAAAAATCTTACCTGCGATGCATACTGCGAGCTCGCAAAAGATATGAAATCCTATAAATACGAAAGTATGTGGGCGGAAGAAACAGCCGATATCGAAAACGGTACAAACGATGTCGACGATTTCATTGCCGGTCACATCCGCACGGATAAAGCCAGCATTACGTTCAACGGCGCCTGGGCGCAGAACGTCAAAAAGAGCGAGATGTTCATCGACTTCCTTGGCGATAAAGGCGGCGCTCGCCTGAATTACGGCGGATTCTTCGAATTCTGTGACGGCGACACCCTCGACGAAACCGTTTCGCAGTACGACATCCCGAATATGTACTTAAACGAAAGCATCGCATTTGTTGAATCGATCAAAACGGGCGTTAAAACACGCAGTCATATCGACAACGTACTCGAAACCGCCAAACTCCTTGATGCATTGTATCAGTCCGCAGAGAAAAAGGCCGAAATCGTCCTGTAACCGATCCGGAGGAAAGTATGAAACCGAATATTCTGTTTATCAGCTGTGACCAGCAGCGCTGGGACTGTCTCGGTTTTAACGGACGCTATCCGGTTATCACGCCGAACCTCGACCGTCTTGCCGCAGAAGGTATGCGCTTTGATCAAAGCTATACGCCGCTGCCGACGTGCTGTCCGGCGCGGCAGGCGCTCGTCTGCGGCAAACGACCGGAGAGTTTCGGTGCGCTCTGGAATTATGATCAGGGTACACCGGTTGGCTCACTTGCAAGCGATGCCTTCTCCTGGGCGCGGGAACTGCACGAAAACGGCTATCGTACCGCCTATGTCGGAAAATGGCACGTAAGTCCAACGTATACACCGCTGGATTTCGGCTATGAGGAATATATCCCAGAGGAGGTTTTCCATCAGCGGCAGGCGGAACGAAATCCGGATAAAAAATTCCTGAAAACGCATGGCACCGAAGGATTTATGGGTGAAACCAGTCCGTATCCGCTCGCGGATTCACCGACACACCAAAACGCAAAAGCAGTTATCGAACTGATGGAGCGCTACGGCGATGAACCGTGGCACATCAAGATGGATATGTCCGAGCCGCACCTGCCCTGCCGCCCGTGTGAACCGTTTGCTTCAATGTACGATACTGTTCCAAAATGGGCCTCTTTTGACGACCCGCTCGAAAACAAGCCGTATATCCCAAAGCAGATGCGCTATAACTGGAACACGCAGGATCTGACGTGGGATACATGCAAAGAGATGGTGCGGCGCTATTACGGCATTATCTCGCAGATCGACGATGCAGTAGGCCGCGTTATTTCCTGGTTGGAGGAAAAAGGAATCCTCGATAATACGGTCATCATCTACACCGCCGACCACGGCGACCTCTGCGGCGACCGCCGTATGATGGATAAGCACTATATCATGTACGATGAGGTCGTGCGTGTTCCGCTTGTGATCCGCTATCCGAAGCTGGTCGAAAAAAACAGCCGCTGTGATGCGATGGTCACCAATATGCTGGATCTCGTCCCGACAATTCTGGAATTCGCAGGGCTCCCGGTTCCGGATGATCTGCACGCCGTTTCGCTGATGCCGTATCTGCGCGGTGAAACCCATCCGAATCCGCGAAAATACGCACTCACCACATACAACGGTCAGCAGTTCGGTCTCTATTCCCACCGTATGATCCGCGACAAAAAGTGGAAGTACGTCTGGAATCTCGCAGATACCGACGAGCTCTACGACATGGAAAACGATCCGCACGAACTTTGCAACCTTGCAAGAGACGCAGAACACGCGGAACTGATCAAAGAGCTGCGGCTGGAAATGCTGCGTGAACTCGAACAGGTGGATGACTGCCTGATCAGAAGCGGCTGGCTCAAAGAACAGCTGCTCTATAACCGTAAACTTTAAACGACAAACGGAGGGTTTTCCCATGAGAAAGATCGGCTTTGTCGATTACTACTTAAATGAATGGCACGCGGACCACTATCCGCAGTGGATCAAAGAATTAAATGAGAAAAACGGCACGGATTTCGAATTTGCATATGCATGGGCAGAGATCGACTCGCCAAAAGGCGGCATGACCACGGACGAATGGTGCAAAACCTTCGGTGCCGAGCGCTGTGCAACGATCCAAGAGCTCTGCGAAAAGAGCGATGCCATCGTCATCCTCGCGCCGGATAACTGCGAAAAACACCTCGAATATGTACGCGAGGTTTTCCCGTACGGAAAACCGACCTGCATCGATAAAACCTTTGCCGCAAACTATGAAGAAGCAAAGGCAATTTTTGAACTCGGCAAGCAGTACAACACGCCGTTTTTCAGCACCTCTTCTCTGCGCTATGCGACCGAGCTCGCCGATTTTCGCGGAAAGAAGGATATCATCGTAACCGGCACGGGTGTGAGCGCAAGCGAATATCTCGTGCACATCTGCGAGATGCTGATCTCCGTCCTCAAAGAAGAGATCGTTGCGGCGAAGATCGAACGGCAGGGCACACAGCTCATCTGCCGCGCAAAACTCGATAACGGCGGTTATGCAACACTGATTCAGGCATACGGCATGCCGTACACTGTCACGGCAACAAACGAGGCCGGTGACCCGCTGTTTGCTTCCGTACAGTCGGATTTCTTCGGTGGTCTGATGAAAGATATGCTCCGCTTCTTCGATGAAAAAACGCCGTCGTTCGATACGGCACAGACACT
>JBGUUS010000132.1:0-4234 GCA_045133675.1 Oscillospiraceae bacterium
GGATTTCATTTTATTGCAAGAGTTCGGATTCACACGCAAAACAGGCGGGATTATAGAAAAAGCACCCTCACGGGTGCTTTTTTCTTATTCGCTCTCTAAGCTTCCGACCAAAGCTGCTGCCTGCTGCAGGCGCAAAACCGCTTCGGCGAGTGTCATTTCGTTGCGGCGGAAGCGGATGAACAGGCTGCCTTCTGCATTATCCCAGCAGACACCGTGGATTGCGGCAAGCTTTTCGATCTTCGGTGCGGCTTTTTTCCAGTTACCGGTGCTCCACGCGACCCACTCGGAGAAATTCCGGTTCGTCGCAAGGCAGGCGTATTTGTCGTCCTCCTGCGTGAAAATGAAGTTCACCGCATCACCCTCATAACGGATACCGGTCGAAACGGCGATGCCCTCGCGCGTTTCGTATGTGCAGTACAGCTTTTGCAAAGCAAGGTCAATGTCGTGTAAAATCACAGCGATACCTCCCCGCTTTCCGTTATATCGATCACGTCGAGCACGCTGATGCGCGTGGCCGCATCAAGCAAGCGGCTCAGTCCCGCGCAGTAGTCCTTGTATTCGCCGTCCGGCGTGACCACGGTCTGAAACTGCCGCACGGCGAGAATATGACCGGAAATAAGCTCCACCGGGCAAAACGGATTGCAGACGCGGCAGATCTTTTCCAGATACGGGGTAAGGTCGCCGACACGCTTTTTTAACTCCGCGAGCGTTCTTCCGCCGTCACTTAACACACCGGTTTCGTCCCAGGTGAGGCAGAGCGGTGTATTATCGCCGTTTGGAAAATGAAACGGCACATAAAGTTCGATTTTGCTATCGGAAACCTCTTTGCGGATGCCCGAGAGGATGTATTCCTGTAATATTTCCGGACGCATGGCATTCACCCTTTCTGTAAGCTATACGGATATCCCGGCACAAAGCGGAGTCGGTTTTTTGATTATCCGATCGCGGCGTTGCGCGCGAGGATGCTGATCTTATCGTCATAGCGAAGCGGTTTGCCGTCCAGCGTTGTGACGATGCCGCCGGCCTCTTCCACGATGAGCGCACCGGCCGCGAAATCCCACGGCGAGAGGATCAGTTCAAAGAAAAGCTCCGCTCTGCCCGCCGCAACGGCACAGAAATCGAGCGCCGCCGAATCGCTTCTGCGGATATCGAGCGATTTCATATAGTACTCGTACATCATGCGGAAGGTGTCCTCCGCGAGCGTATCCTTATTATACGGTGCGGTGCCGAACAGCACGATGCCCTGCGAAAGCGGACGGGACGAAACGCGGATCGGTTCGCCGTTGCAAAACGCGCCTTCGCCGCGCTTTGCCCAGTAGAGCTCGTCGAGATACGGATTATAGATCACGCCGAGATATGCTTTTCCGTCTTTTAACAGGCCGACGGAGATGCTGCTCATGTGATAATCTTTGATAAAGTTCGTGGTGCCGTCGATCGGATCGACGATAAAGCAGAAGCCATCCGGGATGGAGCGGTCCTGTTCGCCTTCTTCGCCGATAAAATGCGCTTCGGGCAGGATTTTGGAAAGACCCGCAAAGAGGAAGTCCTGTGCTTTTTTATCGTATTCGGTGACGAAATTGGCGCTGCCGCCTTTTTCATCGATCTGCATTTTCGCGCGGTCTGCGGTTAAAAGAATCGCGCCGCATTCTTTGACAAGTGCGCCGATCCGGGCGATCAAGGTATCGTTCATGACAAATCTCCTTGGAAACGGAATTTTATAAAAACAGCATAGCACCAAAACGGGAGAATGGCAAGAAAAAAAGCGGACGGAGCGCGGTATTTTTCGGCGGCGGCGATCGCATCCGGATGATTGCGTATCCGCGCGTTCTGTGCTATACTGAAAAAAACGCCCGAAAGGATGAAGCGTATGATCCGCTATGAAATCGACGGCGGAAATCTGCCGATCGTAACCTGTTATCCCGAAGCGGGACAGACCATGTACAGCGAAGCCGGCGCGATGTGCTGGATGAGCCCGAATTTTGCCATTCAGACCGTTTCCGGCGGCTTTGACAGCGCATTCAACCGGATGCTCGCCGGTGAATCGCTCTATTTAAATGAATACACCACCGTCGGCGGACCGGGTATGATCGCGTTCGCTTCCCGTTTTCCGGGTTCGATCCTGCCGCTTTATATCACACCGGAGCGCGGCGGCATCATCGTGCAAAAACGCAGCTTTCTCGCAATGGAGCAGGGTTTGATGATGAACATACACTTCCAGAGAAACCTCGGCATCGGCTTTTTCGGCGGTGAAGGCTTTATCATGCAGCGCGTTGCCGGAACCGGTATGCTCTTTCTGGAAATCGACGGCTTCTGCAAGGAGATCGAGCTTGCACCGGGACAGAGCCTGATCGTGGACACCGGCAACCTCGCCGCGATGAGCGAGACGTGCGCGATCGATATCCTCGAGATCCCGGGTGCGACGAACATCTTTTTCGGCGGACACGGCCTGTTCCACACGCGTGTGACCGGTCCGGGACGTGTCTGGCTGCAGTCGATGCCGATCTCTTCGACGGCACAGGCGATCTCGCCGTATATCCCGCGCAGAAGCGATTAAAAGGAGTATGCAACATGACGATTCTGTTTACCGGATTTGACCCGTTCGGCGGCGAAAACACGAACGCTTCGTTTGAAGCGGTAAAACGGCTGCCGGACGAGATCGGCGGCGCGAAGATCGTAAAAGCCGAGCTGCCGACCGAATACAAACGCGGCCCGCAGGTTTTAAAAGAACTGATCGAAACGCATAAGCCCGATGCGGTCGTATGCGTGGGACAGGCGGCAGGACGCGGCGGCATCACCCCCGAAAAGGTGGCCGTCAATTTTGCCGATGCGCGCATTGCCGACAACGCAGGCTTTCAGCCGCAGGACGAGACGCTTGATAAAACCGGCGAGACGGCGTATTTTTCCACCCTGCCGGTGCGAAAAATCGTAAACGCGCTGGAGGAAGCCGGCATCACGGCGAGTCTTTCGCTCTCCGCCGGCGCTTTCGTGTGCAACTGCGTGATGTATCACGCGCTGGCGATGGCAAAAACGGCGAAAAAGCCGTTTATCGCGGGATTCATCCACGTGCCGCTTCTGCCAAGTCAGGTAAAGGCGGAAAAGCCGCTGCCTTCAATGGAGCTGGACACGATCGTAAAAGGATTGCAGATCGCGGCAGAAGCGATCGCGAAGGAATAGCATGGGGAAGATGGCACGAACGAAGCAAGTGACGGATGCGGCCGATTCTCCGCCCTGTTTGAGGACAATCTGCTGCACAAGTGTCGATTTTTCTTGACTTTTGGCGGCAGCTTTTCTACAATGATAAAAGCATCCCTTTATTACATAACGAAAGAAGCGGAACTATGAAACAAAAAATCGGAAATCCGGCGGCACTTTTGCCGATCGGTGTCTTTCTGGTGCTCTATCTCGGCACCGGTCTTGTATTTGAATACGCGCTCCATATCGAGATGGGCTTTTACAACATCCCGATCGTTGTCGTCTTCCTTGTAGCACTTCTGGTCGCTTTCCTGCAGAACAGAAAGCTCAAATTCGACGATAAAATGGCGATCATGGGCAGAGGCGTCGGCGACAAGGACATTATGACGATGATCCTCATCTTCCTTGCGGCAGGTCTTTTCGTCGGCGTAACGGGCCGCGAAAGCGCCGAAGCCGTCGCTTACTTCCTCCTCTCGGTAACACCACCGTGGGCGGCCGTTGCGGTGCTGTTTATCGCGGCGTGCTTTGTCTCCATCGCGATGGGTACCTCCGTCGGCACGATCACGCTCATTACCCCGATCGCTGTTGCGGTCGCAAACGTTGCGGGCTTTTCTCCGGCACTGTGCATCGGCTCGGTTATCGGCGGCGCAATGTTCGGCGACAACCTCTCCTTTATCTCCGACACCACCATCGCGGCGTGCAACACACAGGGCTGTGCGATGAAGGATAAATTCCGTGCGAACTTCAAAATCGCACTTCCGGCGGCTATTGTTACGCTCGCGATCATCATTGCGCTCTCGTTCAGCGGCGACGCAAAACAGATCGAGATCCCGGCGTTCAATCTCCTGCTTCTCATTCCGTACGTTCTCGTTCTGATCGGCGGTATCGCAGGTCTTAACGTATTTCTCGTTCTGCTCATCGGCATCGTTTCGGGCATTATTATGACGCTCTGCACCGGCACCTCCGATGTGGTAAGCCTGCTCGGCAGCATGGGCAGCGGCGCATCCGGTATGTTCGAGACGATCATGGTCACCGTTCTCGT
>JBGUUS010000133.1:0-11676 GCA_045133675.1 Oscillospiraceae bacterium
CCAGAAGAGGACAAGCATCGGGAAAATCTCCAGACGGCCGGTGATCATATCGAACATCAGAATGAATTTGGAGAACGCAGAGAAATCGTTGAAGTTTCCGGTCGGACCGACATGTGCGAGACCCGGACCGATGTTATTGAGTGTTGCGGCAATTGCGGTAAAGTTTGTCGTGAAATCGAAATTATCGAGTGAGATCAGCAGGAGCGATACCGCAAAGATCATAAGATACGCGATCATATAGACGTTGGCGGCACGGTTTGTTTCGTGTTCGATCGCCTTGCCTTCGATGGTGATCTTTTTGATACTGCGCGGATGGATATACGTGCCGATTTCTTTGCGGATCGATTTGATCAGAATGAGCAGACGGGAGATCTTGATACCGCCGCCGGTACTGCCGGCACATGCGCCGATAAACATCAGCAGGACAAGAATCGTCTGCGAAAGCGCCGGCCACTGTGCATAGTCCACACTGGCGTAACCGGTGGTCGTGATGATCGAAGAAACCTGGAAAAAGGCGTGGCGAAGCGCTTCCCAGAAGTCACCGAACAGTGTGAGAATATTCAGCGTGATCAAAGCGGTCGAAATCGCAATGATGATGAAATAACAGCGCAATTCTTCACTCTTGAGCGCTTCGACAAACTTGCCGTGCAGCAAGAGGAAGTAGATGTTGAAGCTGACGCCGAAGAGAACGATGAAAACAGCAACGACTGTCTGAATATACGGTGAATACGTCATAAAACTCGAGTTCAGGATACCGAAACCGCCTGTTCCGGCCGAACCGAACGCAATACAGAGCGAATCATAGCAGTTCATACCGCCGCAGAGCAGGAAAATAAACTCGATGATCGTCATCGCGATATAGATGATATACAGATAGCCGGCCGTATGGCGCATACGCGGAACGAGTTTTCCGACGGAAGGACCGGTACTCTCTGCACGCAGAAGATGGATGCAGGAACCGCCGGCCATCGGTAAAACGACGAGCAGGAAAACGATAACGCCCATACCGCCGATCCAATGCGTGAAGCAGCGCCAGAACATACTGCAGTAGGCGAGCGATTCGACGTTCGGCAAAATGCTAGCACCCGTTGTGGTAAAACCGGAAATGGTTTCAAACAGTGCGTTGACGTAATCCGGGATATCGCCCGAAAGCGTAAACGGAAGCGCACCGAACAGCGACATCACAATCCAGCAGAGCGCCGCGGAAACAAAACCCTCGCGCGCGAAGATCGTGGTGTTTTTCGGCTTTTTGAAGACGAGCGCAAAGCCGATCAAAGCGGTCAGAAGCATCACGGCAAGGAAGGAAAAACCTTGCTGTTCCTGATAGAGCAGGGCGACCAGACACGGAAACAGCAGAAAGACCGATTCAATGCTGACAACCCAACCCATGATATAACGGATCATAGAAAAGTTCATACGGTTCCGCCTTTACTTTGCGAGAATCTCGCGGATATCATGAATACCGATGACACCGGATACGACAACAACGGTATCGCCGACGTGGATCTGATCCTGACCGCGCGGGATAATAACTTTGCCGTTGCGGATAATACAGCCGATCAGGATGTTCTTGCGCAGACGCAGCTGCCACAGCGGTGCGGCGGTCACCTCGGACTGCTCGGTGATCTTGAACTCGAGTGCTTCGGCTTTGTTGTCGATAATACGATGGAGGGATTCCATGTTGGAACCGATGGAGTTCTGCATGGCACGAACATAACGGATGATCGAGTTTGCGGTGATCTCCTTCGGGTTTACGATACTGTCAAGGTCAAGGCTTGCGATAACGCGGTCGTAATTGATACGCGTAACTTTTGTGATGGTTTTTGCGTCCGACTGCGTCTGTGCCAAAAGCGAAAGCAGGATGTTTTCTTCGTCCAGACCGGTTGCGGCGACGAAAGCATCCACATACGGCAAACCTTCTTCGATGAGCAGCTTTTGATCGGTTGTATCTGCACAGACCAAAATAGCTTTCGGAAGCAGAACGCTCAGCTCTTCGCAGCGCTCTTTTTTGCGCTCGATGATCTTGACTTTTACGTTCGTTGCAAGCAGAAGCTGGGACAGATAATACGCGATCGTACCGCCGCCGATGATCATGCAGCTTTTAACGGCGCTGTTTTCAATGCCGATCTTTTTAAAGAAAGCGGCCGCATTATGCGGTGCGGCAACAAACGAAACCTTGTCGTGTGCCTGCAGGACAAAGTTGCCGTCCGGGATAAAGACGTCGTCGCCGCGTTCAACGGTGCAGATGAGGACGTCGCAATGCAGTGCGGTGGTAATGCGAACAATCGGCATACCGACCAGAACGCTGTTTTCGGCAATACGGAATTTCTGCAGCTCCGTTTTGCCTTTGGCAAACGGCGTGATCTCGATCGCATTGCGGCGGCGGAGAACACGCGACATCTCGGTTGCAGCGGCCTGCTCCGGGTTGATTGCCATGGCAAGACCCAGACCTTCTTTGATGAAGTCGATCTCGTTGTGATAAACCGGGTTGCGTACACGCGCGATCGTCGGACAGTTACCGGCCTTTTTCGCGATCAGACAGCAAAGCAGGTTCAGCTCATCCGAATGGGTGACCGCGATCAGCAGATCGGCGATCTTGATGCCGGCTTCTTCCAGAACACGATGGCTCGCGCCGTTTCCGACAACGCCGCGCACGTCGAAATCGCTGGTGACGTCTTCAACTTTCTGGCTGTCCAGGTCAACAACGGTTATGTTGTGATTTTCGTCGGTCAGCTCTTCGGCGAGTTCGATACCGACCTTGCCGCAGCCTACGATAATAATATTCATACAGTGCCTCCAGATAAAAAGGGAAAGCAAAAATCTTTCTCATAAAAAGGATCGGGAATGTTTGCCGTTTAAAGAATCGGCTATTTTCCCATTTTCAATATCTCCATTATATCAGCATCTTTGCGTTTGGCAAGATAAAACGATGAAATTTTACATGGAAAACACAAAATGGAACGGATAAAAAAGAGCCTCCCTGCTGGGAGACTCCTTTTATGCCGAAACGGAAACCCGTTTGACGAACGAAAATGAATCAGTATGCAACGCCCTGTGCGATCATTGCTTCTGCAATCTTTTCGAAGCCGGCAATGTTTGCACCTGCAACGAGGTTGCCGTCCATGCCGTATTTCTTAGCAGCGTTGAATGCGCTGTGGAAGATGCCGATCATGATGTCGTGCAGTTTTGCATCAACTTCTTCGAAGCTCCAGCTGTAACGCATGGAGTTCTGGCTCATCTCAAGACCGGAAGTAGCAACGCCGCCTGCGTTTGCTGCTTTTGCCGGGCCAAAGAGAACGCCTGCAGCCTGCAGGGTTGCGATTGCTTCCGGAGTGGACGGCATGTTTGCGCCTTCTGCAACAACCTGAACGCCGTTTGCAACAAGAAGAGCAGCCTCTTCGCCGTTGAGCTCGTTCTGGGTAGCGCACGGCAGAGCGATGTCACATTTAACACCCCAGATACCGCGGCAGCCTTCGGTGTAGGTAGCACCTTCAACACGTGCAGCGTATTCTTTGATACGGCCGCGCTCAACCTCTTTGATCTGTTTGACTACATCGAGATTGATGCCGTTCGGATCGTATACGAAGCCGTTGGAGTCGGACATTGCAACAACTTTGCCGCCGAGCGTGGTTGCTTTTTCAGCAGCGTAGATTGCAACGTTGCCGGAACCGGAAACAACGACGGTTTTGCCTTCAAAGCTGTCGTTCTTCATGCAAGCGAGCATTTCCTGTGTGAAGTAGCACAGGCCGTAGCCAGTAGCCTGTTTTCTTGCGAGAGAGCCGCCGTAGGTGAGACCTTTGCCGGTCAGAACGCCGGTGAACTCGTTGCGAAGACGTTTGTACTGGCCGAACATATAGCCGATCTCGCGAGCACCAACGCCGATATCGCCTGCCGGAACGTCGGTGTCAGCACCGATGTGTTTTGCGAGCTCGGTCATGAAGCTCTGGCAGAAACGCATGATCTCTCCGTCGGACTTGCCTTTCGGATCGAAGTCAGCGCCGCCTTTGCCGCCGCCCATCGGAAGACCGGTGAGGCTGTTTTTGAAGCACTGTTCGAAGCCGAGGAATTTGATAACGGAAGCGCAAACGGACGGATGCAGACGGATGCCGCCTTTGTACGGGCCGATTGCGGAGTTGAACTGTACGCGGAAGCCGCGGTTTACCTGAACCTTGCCTTTGTCGTCAACCCAGGAAACACGGAACATGATGAAACGCTCCGGTTCAACGATGCGGTCGATAACGCCGGTATCAATAATCGACGGATTCTGTTCAACGACCGGCTCAAAGGATTCCAGAACTTCTTTTACAGCCTGATGGAATTCCGGTTCGCCCGCGTTGCGTTTTACAACCGTCTCATATACACTCTGAAGATATTCGCTTTTAAATGCCATTGTGATCTCCTCCTAAAGGTACACTCCGCAGCGCATTTCGCCGCGGCTGCCGCTCAAAAAGGCGGCTTGAGACACATTATAACGCTTTAACGTATTAAATGCAAGAGGGGATTTAAAAAAATGCAAAAAAATTCGCAGAAAGCCCTTCTTTTCGACCGGGATCACGCTCTTCTTGCAGCATTTTCCTCTCGCGGCTGCAAATGAACCGAAAGTCTTGCAAAGCCTTTTCAAATGCGGTATCATTATAAATAACAAATACCCGACCGGCCGTAAGGCTGCAAAAAAGGAGAATGAGTCATGAGCAATATGATCCTGGAAGAGAAATTTGTCAGCACCAAACGCATTTTCGAAGGTAAAATCATCAACGTCCGCGTCGATACCGTTATGCTGCCCAACGGCAGTGAGGCAATCCGTGAGATCGTAGAACATATCGGTGCCGTCTGTGTCGTTCCGGTTCTTCCGGACGGTACAACTTATATGGTACGCCAGTTCCGTTATCCGTTTGCGGAAGCCGTTCTGGAGATTCCGGCGGGTAAACTCGATGAAGGCGAAACGATCGAAGTTGCCGCAAACCGCGAGCTGGAAGAAGAAATCGGTATGTATGCAAATGAACTGATCTATATGGGTGAATTCCGTCCGTCCGTTGCTTACGATGAAGAAGTCATTCATATGTATCTTGCACGCGATCTCGTTAAGACGCACCAGCACCTTGACGAAGATGAATTTTTGAATATCGAGACGTATAAACTCGACGAAGTTGTCGAAATGGTTATGAACAACGAGCTGACCGACGGCAAAACGATCGCCGCTATCCTGAAAGCGAAAATGCTGATCGATAAAATGTAAGAAATGATGAAGCCGAAATACAATCATGTCATTGTCGTTGGAATCGACGGCGCCGGCGCGTTTATCAGACAGGCGGATACCCCGCATTTTGACCGGATTTTTGCTTCGGGTGCTGTAACGTATACGGCACTTGCCTCCAATCCGACGATCAGTGCGGAATGTTGGGGTTCCATGCTGCTCGGTGTCGGTCCGGAGGTACATAAGCTGACGAACGAGATCGTTTCCTCCCGCCCGTATCCGGTCGATTCGCCGTTTCCGTCCGTGTTCCGTTATATCCGCGGCACAATGCCCGAAGCGGAACTCGGCTCGTTCTGCGACTGGGACCCGATCACGTCCGGTATCGCAGAGCAGAATCTCGATATTACGCACGCAACGGCGCGCGATACGGAGCTCACGCCGCTGATCTGCTCGTACATCCGCGAGAAAAAGCCGACGTTCCTGTTTATCCAGTTTGACAGTGTTGACGGCGCCGGTCATCGCTATGGATACGGCTCAAAAGAGCATCTTGACCGCATTCATACCGTCGATGCGTTTGTGTCGCAGATCCACGGCGCGGTCGAAGAGGCAGGGATCGCGGAGGATACGCTCTTCCTCGCGATTGCCGACCACGGCGGAACACCGTTTAACGGAGAAGGTGCCGGTCACGGCGGCTGGACGGATGCCGAAAAGCTTGTTACGTTTGCCGCTTGCGGAAAAACGGTCCGTCCGGGCGAAATCGGCGAAATGAATATTCGCGACCTTGCCGCGATCATCCTGTATGCGCTGGATATCGCGCAGCCGGCGTTTGACGAGTCCGGTTGGACCGCACAGATTCCGGACAATCTGTTTACGGATGAAAACATCCCGGCATACCGCAATATTGCCCACCTGACCGGTGCGGCACCGCGCGTTTCAAACGCACCGCACACATCGGAACTGATATAAACCAACAAAAAAGAGGGAACCTTTTCGGTTCCCTCTTTTTAACTGCTTATTTCGTTTCTTCAAGTTCGCGTTTGTTGATAACACGGTAGTATTCGCCGTCTTCTTTCAGAACAAAGCTCGTGTGCTCGTACATGATCTGCTCGAGCGCGGTGAGCATTTTTTCCTGGCGCTTCGGCAGCATACGCAGGGTGTACAGCTTGTAGTTTTTCATATTGATCGACATTTCCGCACCGCCGCAGACGAAGCTGCTGATATCGTTATAGGAATACTTTTCCGTCAGCTTGCCGATATAGAGGTTCCATACCGTGAGAACGCCGATGGTGCCAAACAGCAGGGTGAATACGACCAGCATGAGGTAGCCGTCGAACAGCAAACCGAGGATCATGCCCGGAATTGCGGCGAGCCACATACCGAGAAGGAAGAGCCAGGACGGCGTGACGTGAACCTCAACTGCGGTTTCGGTCAGCAGAACGTTTGCGAAACGGCCGTAGAGCGAAACGCCTTTGAGTTTATAATAATACGGGGTTTTGGTTTTGGATGCCGGGGTCATATGCAATTCTCCTTATTTCATATAGCGGTTTTCTGCGAAGCGCCAAGCGTCGCGGCACATTTCTTCAATGCCGAATTCTGCTTTGAAGCCGAGTTCCTCTTCGGCTTTTTTCGGATCGGCAAAGCATTCTGCGATATCGCCCGGGCGGCGCGGTGCAATGCGGTACGGCAGTTCTTTGCCGCACGCTTTTTCGAATGCGTGAACGATATCGAGAACCGAATAGCCGTGGCCGGTACCGAGGTTATAGACCTTAACGCCGCTTTCTGCGCGTGCTTTTTTGAGCGCTTTCAGATGGCCCTGTGCAAGGTCAACGACGTGGATATAGTCGCGCACACCGGTGCCGTCGTGCGTCGGATAATCGTCGCCGAACACGTTGATCTGCGGCAGTTTGCCTGCTGCAACCTGTGCAACGTACGGAAGCAGGTTGTTCGGGATGCCGTTCGGGTCTTCGCCGATTTTTCCGGATGCGTGTGCACCGATCGGGTTAAAGTAACGCAGCAAAACGACGCTCCATTCCGGGTCTGCAACAACGAGGTCGGAAAGGATCTGTTCCAAAAAGAGCTTCGTTGAACCGTACGGGTTCGTGGTGGAAAGCGGGTGATTTTCGTCGATCGGTACGTATTTCGGGCTGCCGTAAACGGTTGCCGAGGAGCTGAAAACGATGCGTTTTACGCCGTGCTTGCGCATGCAGTCACAGAGAATCAGCGTACCTGTGATGTTGTTGTGATAGTATTCGATCGGTTTTGCCACCGATTCGCCGACCGCTTTTAAGCCTGCAAAATGGATAACGGAATCGATCTCGTTTTCTTCGAAAATACGGTCGATCGCGTCACGGTCGAGCAGGTCGGCTTCATAGAATGGAAAGTCGCGGCCTGTGATCTCGCGGATCATATCCAGAGCTTCCGGTTTGGAATTCGAGAAATTATCAACAATTACGATGTCTTCGCCGCTGTTGAGCAGTTCGACAGCGGTGTGACCGCCGATATATCCGGCGCCGCCTGTTACGAGAATTGCCATAAAGGGACATCCTTTCTGTATGTATTTGCAGAAAATCTGCAAAGTGCGCATATCTTCATATCTTATATTATAACATTTCAAAAAAATGTGTCAATGCAGAATATGTCAGCCGGGCCGTAAAAAGGAGGAAGAAGCATGAAGAAAAGAGAGGCGTGTCTGCCGCCTCAGACGGTGTTTGCCGCTGCGGCGAGTATTTCAGCCATGCTTGCGGCACACCTCTCGCAAGCGGAACTCAACACCGTGATCAATCTGCTTACCTTGATTACGGCAAATCTTTCCGCCATCGTTACACAGGAAGAGATTTGTGCGGGTAATATCGTGCAGCCGACGATATGAATCTCTTGCCGTTTTCGCGCAAACGCGGTATACTAAATATATATTGCTGAAAAAGGAGGCGCATTTATGCGTACGGTATATATTACGGAAGATGACGCGAGCATCCGTCAGCTTGTGACATATGCGCTTAAAACGGCGGAAATCGAAACGGTCGGCTTTGAAACGGGAAAAGATCTCTTTGCCGCTGTTGCGAATAAGCGCCCGGATCTGTTCATTTTGGATATTATGCTGCCGGATACCGACGGCGTTTCCATCCTTAAAAAACTGCGTGCGGATCCGAATACGGCATCGCTGCCGATTCTGATGCTCACCGCAAAATCCGCAGAATACGATAAAGTACAGGCCTTTGATCTCGGTGCGGATGATTACGTCACAAAACCGTTCGGCGTTATGGAGCTGATTTCCCGCGTGAAGGCACTGATTCGCCGCAGTGCGCCGCCGGCATCGGATATTCTCTCCTGCGGCACGGTGACGCTTGACGATGCACGCCATCTTGTAACGATTTCCGGCGAGACGGTCACGCTGACACATAAAGAGTATGCGCTTTTGCACTGTCTGCTCAAAAATAAAGATCTCGTTCTTTCGCGCGAGCGGCTCCTGCAGACGGTTTGGGGATATGATTTCGAGGGTGAAAGCCGTACGGTCGATATGCATATCAAGCTTTTGCGCCAGAAGCTCGGCGAAGCGGGTGCGATGATCAAAACGGTCCGCGGTGTCGGTTATAAACTGGAGGCGGAGACCGCATGAAGAAAAAGCTCTATCGCAGTATGTGTCTGCTTGCGAGCAGTGCGATTCTGCTGACCATGCTGATCTCGCTGTTTGCGTTTCACTCCATGCTGCAGACACAGGTGCGTGAAAATCTCCGCAATGAATGCTACATGATCGCCGCCGGTTTGAACGGTTCCACCGATCAGGAGGCATACCTCGCCGTTTTGGAACAGCCGCTTCCGAAAACGAACCGCGTCACCATCATTCGTCCGGACGGAACGGTCAAATACGACAGTATTGCAAATGAAAATGAGATGGTAAACCACGGCGAGCGCGAAGAAGTTCAGGCGGCTTTTGCCGGAGATGAAGGCAGCGCGGAACGTATCTCGTATACGTTCGGCGAAAATATGTATTACTGTGCGGTGCTGCTGGAAGACGGCGATGTACTGCGTGTTGCGACAAGTTCGCTGAGTTTTTTCTCCGTTCTGGTTTCCGTACTGCCGCTTTTTTTGATCATCATTTTCCTGGTTGTAACGGTTTGCGTGTTTTTGTCCAAACAGGTAACGGAGCAGATCGTCAGCCCGGTTACGCTTGCGGCCGATCGGCTGGCACAGCATAAAAACCCGGATGCGCCATACGAAGAACTTGTTCCTTTTTTCGAAAAAATCCGTGCACAGCGCCGCGAGATCCACGAGCATATCGATACGATCCGCGCGGATCAGAAGCGTCTGCGCTGGATCCTCGAAAATATGAGCGAAGGCTTGATCCTGCTTTCGGCGGATTTGCGCATTCTGATGCATAACCATGCGGCAGAGGTGCTTTTGGACGTGGAAGACAGCGATTATACCGGCCTTGCACACAACACGCTGATCCGCAAAGAAATCCTGCTTGATGCGGTGCGCGCCGCACAGACCGGAAATCCTTCGGCAATCACGATCGACGAGAAAGAACGCGCCGTCCGCTGTTATATCAATCCGGTCACGGACCACGGCCATATCAACGGCGTTTTGCTGTTTTTGCTCGACGCAACGGCACAGTACCGCGCCGAGCAGATGCGTTCGGAGTTTTCCGCGAACGTTTCGCACGAGCTGCGCACACCGCTTACGAGTATTTCCGGTTTTGCGGAGCTGTTGGAAAACGGTATGGTCGAAACTGCGCACGTCCAGGAGTTCGGTGCAACGATCCACCGCGAAGCGCAGCGTCTGATTGCGCTGATCGGTGACATCATCCGTCTTTCCCGTCTGGAAGAACAGCAAGGTCATCCGATGGACCGCGTCAATCTGCTGACACTTGCAAAAGGTGTGTGTGCTTCCCTGCAGGATGAGGCAAAGCGCTCTTCGGTCACGATCCGCTGCACGGGAACCGATCAGATCGTGGAAGGCGATTTTGGCATGCTGCGTGAATTGATCCGCAATCTTTGCGAAAACGCGGTGCGCTATAACCGCGAAAACGGCATCGTCACCGTGACGGTTGATGCAAAAGGCGGAAAGATCACACTCACCGTTGTTGATACCGGCATTGGCATTCCGGCAAATGAACAGCCGCGCGTATTCGAACGCTTTTACCGCGTGGATAAGAGCCGTTCGAAAGAAACCGGCGGTACGGGTCTCGGCCTTTCGATCGTCAAGCATATTGTCGAATACCATGGCGGCACGATCGAGTTGGAGAGTGTTGAGGGTGAAGGCACCCGGATAACGGTAGCATTGTAAGAATTGATATCGGGAATTAAAAATCCTCTGCGGATACGTTCCGCAGAGGATTTTTTGCGTGATAAACAGAAAAAAGGAGAAAGGATAGAATATGAACCGATTCATCCGAAACGAACAGCTGAAAAGCTATCGTGAATATCTGGCAGAAAACGAAAAGAGCAAAAACACGGTCGAAAAATATCTGCGCGACCTTCGGGCATTTATCCGTTTTGCATCCGGCGGATCCGTGGATAAGCTTCTGGTCTTGCGGTATAAGGAGCATCTTTCCAAAACGTATGCCGTCTCCAGCGCGAATTCCATGCTTGCGGCGCTGAATGCGTTTTTCCGCTTTGCCGGGTGGGAGGACTGCCGTGTTAAGCAGTTTAAGCTGCAGCGTCCGGCGTACTGCCCCGCCGAAAAGGAACTGACAAAAGCCGAATATATCCGCCTTGTAAAAGCGGCGGAAACAGCCCAAAACACGCGGCTTCGCCTGATTATCGAGACAATCTGCGCGACCGGAATCCGCGTCAGCGAGCTCTGCCATATTACGGTGGAGGCGGCACAGCGCGGCGAGGCAAACGTGCGGTGCAAAGGAAAAAGCCGGACCGTTTTTCTGGTGAAAAAATTGCGCAGATCCCTCTTGCTTTATGCAAAACAGCGCGGGATTATGTCGGGCGCGATTTTTTTAAACGGCAGCGGCAAACCGCTTGACCGAACGAGTGTCTGGAAGCAGATGAAGCGTCTGAGCAAGCGAGCCAAGGTGCGCGCCGGAAAGATCTTTCCGCACAATCTGCGCCATCTTTTTGCCCGGACTTTTTACGCAATAAAAAAAGACCTCGCGAAGCTTGCGGACGTGCTTGGTCACACGAACATCAATACAACGCGGATCTACGTGGTTACGACGGGTGAAGAACACCGCCGGTTATTGGAGCGTATGCAGCTGATCATTTAACGGCAGCATAATTTATATTATGTTGCCGCTAAAGGCGGCGCTTTTCCGCCTTAGGTGCCTATGCCAAGGAAAAAGAACGCAGAAAAGCAAGCCCTTGCCAAATTAAGGTTTCAAGGGCTTTTTTCGCTATGTCTGATATGAAAAAAAGAGTCTTGCGGGTGTTAAGAAAAGCTTTTGCAGGGTTGATTTCGAAAGCGCTTTGTGATATCCTTAAATAGAATAGAGGTAGTATGTATTTCGGTATGATCGGGCAGGCAACATAATA
>JBGUUS010000134.1:0-23391 GCA_045133675.1 Oscillospiraceae bacterium
AAACAGGCGGCGCGTGCGAAGAGAAGACACGAGATCCGCGTTATGAACCGCCGTATGGCACGTGCCGAGAAAGCGGCATAAGCGGAACCTTTTGCGTCGGATGCAACCAACTTTACCTTTTGCGTCGGATGCAGCATTTAATTAGCCCTTTGCGTCGGATGCAAATTAACTTCACCTTTCCTATCCCAATTCTATAAAAGAACCGTAGGCGAGCAATTCTCCTATGGTTCTTTTTATTGCATCCTGTGCACGCAGACGCTTGCTGAATCGGAGATTCAGAGCGTCTTGCAGCCTATCCCAATTCTATAAAAGAACCGTAGGTGAGCAATTCTCCTATGGTTCTTTTTATTGCATCCTGTGCACGCGGGCGGCGGATGGGATCCGCGTTAATGTGCTTTCGGTGTTATGGAACAAAGTCTTTTGAAAGAAGAAACTGAAAGAAGCAGAGAAAAGTATGACACTGAATCGTGCGGAAAGCCAGAAACTCGTCGCGAAATACAATGATACCGGCGAGATAATGGAAGCACTTCAGGCGACCAGCCGCAATCTTTCGGAGCGATATGAACTGCAGAAAGGGAAGGTCCGTACATTGTCCGATGCGGTCGGAAAATATGAAACGGCCCAAAAGGAATTCCATACACAAAAAGGGCACATCCTTTCGGATGTGCCCTTAGTTTTTCGCTTATTGCGAATTATTTTTTAGCCTGTTTTGCTGCGAGGTCTGCCATAGCATCCTTGCGGGACAGGTTGATGCGGCCCTGTGCATCGATCTCGGTTACTTTAACAAAGATCGTGTCGCCAACGTTTACAACGTCTTCAACTTTGTTTACACGGCGCTCGTCCAGTTTGGAGATGTGAACCAGACCTTCTTTACCCGGAGCGATCTCAACGAAAGCACCGAATGCCATCAGGCGGGTAACCTGGCCTTTGTAGATTGCGCCAACTTCCGGATCGTTTGCGATGGAATCAACGATGGAGAGTGCACGTTTAACGTTAGCCATGTCAACACCCATGATTACGCAGCTGCCGGAATCTTCGATGTCGATGGTAACTTCGCAGTCAGCGCAGATCTTCTGGATGACTTTGCCGCCGCTGCCGATAACCTCACGGATTTTGTCCGGACGAACGTAGGTCTGAACAACTTTCGGCGCGTATTTGGAAACCTCTTCGCGCGGCTGAGCAATTGCCGGAGCCATGATCTCGTCGAGGATGTAGAGTCTTGCTTTTCTGGTTTTCTCAAATGCTTCTGCAATGACTTCCATGGAAAGGCCGTCAACTTTGATGTCAACCTGAATAGCGGTGATACCGTTGTGGGTACCGCCTACTTTAAAGTCCATATCGCCGTAGAAGTCCTCGAGACCCTGGATATCAACCATGGTCTGGAAGGAGCCGTCTTCTTTGGTGATAAGACCGCAGGAGATGCCGGCAACCGGAGTACGGATCGGAACACCTGCATCCATCAGTGCGAGGGTAGAAGCGCAGATAGAACCCTGAGAAGTCGAACCGTTGGAGGAGAGAACCTCGGATACGGCACGGATTGCATACGGGAACTGCTCAACGCTCGGGAGAACCGGAACGAGTGCTCTTTCTGCGAGAGCGCCGTGACCGATCTCACGTCTGCCCGGGCCGCGGCTCGGTTTGGTCTCGCCAACCGAGTAGGACGGGAAGTTGTACTGATGCATATAGCGTTTTTCGGTGTTTTCGTCGATGCTGTCGAGCATCTGTGCATCGCGGATCGGACCAAGGGTAACGATATCGAGAACCTGGGTCTGACCACGGGTGAAGAGGCCCGAACCGTGTACGCGCGGCAGGAGGCCAGCTTCTGCTGCAAGCGGACGGATGTCGTTCATGCCGCGGCCGTCAACGCGTTTGCCGATGAAGAGCCATTCACGAACGATGTGTTTCTGAAGTTTGTACATAACTTCGCCGAGGGTCGGCATGAACTCTGCATATTCTTCGCCGAGTTTCTCCTCGATCTCTTCAACGATCGGTTTGAGGCGAGCGTCACGCTCGTTTTTGTCGTCGGTGTCAAGAGCGATTTTAACTTTCTCGGTAGCGAGCTCAGCAACAGCATTGTAGAAGTCCGGGTTTACGCCGACTTTCTCAAATGCGATTTTCTCTTTGCCGATTTCAGCCTGTACTTCTTTGATGAAAGCAATGACTTTTTTGCACTCTTCGTGTGCAAGAGCAATTGCTTCGAGCATTTTGTCTTCCGGAACTTCGTTTGCGCCGGCTTCGATCATAACAACTTTTTCTGCGGAAGCAGCAACAGTCAGGTCGAGGTCGGTTTTTGCGCGCTGTTCTTTGTTCGGGTTGAGAACGAGCTCACCGTCAACAAGACCAACGTTTACACCTGCGATCGGGCCGTTGAACGGAACGTCGGAGATGTAAACAGCGATGGAAGCAGCGATCAGAGCGGTGATCTCCGGCGAGTTGTCAACGTCGGTTGCCAGAACGGTAGTAACGATGGAAACGTCGTTACGCAGACCTTCCGGGAAGAGCGGACGCATCGGGCGGTCGATCATACGGGAAGTGAGAATAGCGTTCTCAGTCGGACGGCCTTCTCTTTTCAGGAAAGAGCCCGGGATTTTGCCAACTGCGTAGAGTTTTTCTTCGTAGTCAACAGAAAGCGGGAAGAAGTCAACGCCGTCGCGCGGTCTTGCGCTCATGGTTACGTTTGCCATAACGACGGTTTCGCCATAGGTTACCCAGCAGGAGCCATTGGAAAGCGCGCAGGTTTTGCCGGTCTCAACGCGCAGCGGGCGGCCCGCATAGGTTGTTTCAAAAACGCGATTGTTTTCGAACATGATTTTTCCTCCTTTGATAGTTGGCGGAGTAAAAGCCGGGTTTAGCACAAAATCCTGCTGCCTTAACAGGGAATAAAGCAGTACGATTTAATGCTAACTCCTGTTTTTTCTCCGCTAAAATATCTTTTAAGGCAGGCAGCAAACGCTACCTGCCTTAAATAGATGTAAAAGAAAATTACTTACGGATGCCGAGTTTTGCGATGGTAGCGCGGTATCTCTCGATGTCAACCTTCTTCAGGTAGTTGAGGAGGTTGCGGCGATGACCAACCATTTTCAGCAGACCGCGGCGGGAGTGATGGTCTTTTGCATGGACCTTCAGGTGCTCGGTGAGCTCGTTGATACGTTTGGTCAGAACTGCGATCTGAACCTCCGGAGAACCGGTATCTTTCTCGTGCAGACGGTTAGCCTCGATTACGAGGGTTTTCTCTTCTTTTCTTAACATTGTACTTTCACCTCTTTAAATATTTGCGGTGTCATAGCGAAGGGCAGGCAAAACTCCCGGAAAACGGGCTTAATCCCATGGGCCATGGCACGGCACCATGACAGTATAACACAAAGAACACGGTTTGTAAAGTATTTTTTCAAGAGAATTTTACGCTCTTTTTTCTATTATATATTACATTGTGTTTCGTGTTTTCTGCCGCGGATAAGTATAGCATAAAGGAAGGTTGGATGCAAGCGAAAAGGCACAAGTTTTATACAGGTATTGAAAAGAGTCTGCGCGCCGTTTATACTATAGAAAAAACGAAAGAAGGGGACGTCATGATACTCGAAACCGAACGTTTGTATCTGCGGAAAATGGATGCAAATGATTTTGATGCGCTGTGCCGGATTCTGCAGGACGAAGAGACGATGTATGCGTACGAAGGCGCTTTTACCGATGCGGAAGTACAGCAATGGCTCGACCGGCAATTGGCGCGGTATGCGCAATATGATTTCGGCCTGTGGGCGGTTGTTTTGAAGGAAACCGCTGAAATGATCGGGCAGTGCGGCCTTACCGTGCAGCCGTGGAACGGAGAAGAGGTACTGGAGATCGGATATCTGTTTGAGCGGAAGTATTGGCATCACGGCTATGCAACGGAAGCGGCAATCGCATGCAAGCACTATGCTTTTGAAGTACTTGGCGCCGATGAGGTGTGCTCCATTATCCGTGACACGAATACCGCCTCGCAGAATGTCGCGATCCGCAACGGCATGACGGTAAAAGACACGTGGATCAAGCACTATCGCGGAGTAGATATGCCGCATTATCGGTATGCGGTTCGCCACTGACGCGATAATTTCCGGACATTTCCACTTGCGCAAGGATGTTTCCGTATCGCAATTTACAAAAAAGCTACAAGTTGGTCTTTACAAGAAAGCCGCCTTATTGTAAAATAGATGTAACAGAATAGCCGGGGTGCAGTATGCCCGTACGGCTGAATAGGAGTGGAATTATGTCTGAGATCAAGTATAAACGCATTCTTTTAAAGCTTTCCGGCGAAGCACTCTCCGGTGCAAAAGGCCATGGCCTTGATTACTCGGTTATGCGTACGATCTGCAAAAGCATCCGTGACGCAGTAAACCTTGGTGTTGAGATCGGTATCGTTGTAGGCGGCGGCAATTTCTGGCGCGGCCGTTCCAGCGGTTCGATGAACCGTACCCGTGCAGACCATATCGGCATGCTTGCTACCACGATGAACGCACTGGCTGTTGCTGACGTTCTCGAAGAGCTCGGCGTTGATGTTCGCGTTCAGACCGCGATCGCAATGCAGCAGTTTGCAGAGCCGTACATCCGCAACCGTGCTGTCCGCCATCTTGAAAAAGGCCGCGTTGTAATTTTCGGCTGCGGAACCGGTAACCCGTTCTTCTCGACCGATACTGCTGCTGCTCTCCGCGCTGCAGAGATCGACGCTGATATCATCTTCAAAGCAACGATGGTTGACGGCGTTTACGACAAAGACCCGAACAAATTCGATGATGCGAAGAAATATGACCGCCTGACCTTCGGCGAAGTAATCGGCAAAAACCTGCAGGTTATGGACTCTGCAGCAGCAGCTCTTTGCCGCGACAATCATCTGCCGCTTCTCGTATTCAACCTGGCTCGTCCGGAGAATATTGTTGAGGCTGTTGAAGGCAAACCGGTTGGCACCGTTGTTGAAGGCTGATCTTAATCTGTAACGATAATTTCTTAATAAAGGAGACTACCACTATGATGGAAGCAATCAACGCAAGAATTACGAAAACCGAAGACAAAATGAAAAAATCGATCGCAAACCTCGATAACGAGTACAAAGCGATTCGTGCAGGCCGTGCTCAGCCGGCTATTCTTGACAAACTGACCGTTGAATACTACGGCGCACCGACCAAAATCGATCAGATGGCTGCTATCAGCGTTCCGGAAGCTCGTATGATGGTCATTCAGCCGTGGGACCCGACCACGCTGAACTCCATTCAGAAAGCAATTCTCGCTTCTGACCTGGGCCTGAACCCGTCCAACGATGGCAAAGTTCTGCGCATCGTATTCCCGCCGCTGACCGAAGAGCGCCGCCGTGCAATCGCAAAAGACGTTGCAAAACTGGCTGAAGAGTGCAAAGTTGCAATCCGTTCTCTGCGCCGCGATGCAAACGACAAAATGAAAGCACTCAAAAAAGATTCCACCATTACGGAAGACGAACTGAAGATCGGCGAGGAGAAAATCCAGAAGCTGACCGACAAATACGTTAAAATTGCAGACGAGCGTGCGAAAGAGAAAGAGAAGGAGATCATGGAGATCTGATTCTCTTGTTCGCACTGCTTCAAAGCGGGAAGCGGGAGCAGGTCTCCCGCTTTTTGCTGAATTTGGTATGGAAAGAGGAAATATAAGAATGGCTAATGATCGGATATTGCCGCAGCATATCGGTCTGATCATGGACGGAAACGGCCGTTGGGCCAAAAAGCGCGGTTTGCCGCGACAGGCCGGCCATAAAGTGGGCGCCGATACGTTTCGTAAGATCACCCGATACTGCAATAAAATCGGTATCCGTTATCTGACGGTGTATGCGTTTTCGACAGAGAACTGGAAGCGACCGCCGGAAGAAGTGAACGCAATCATGGATCTGCTCCGCAGCTTTTTGAAGGATGCGATCAATCATCGTGCGGAAAATGTCCGGACGCATTTTATCGGTGACCTTTCGGCACTTGCTCCGGATATTCAGAAGCTGATGGCGGATTGTGAAGAAGAAAGCAAGGATTTTACCGGGCTCACGCTTAACGTTGCTGTCAATTACGGCGGAAGAGAAGAGCTTGTACAGGCGGCAAAACGTCTGGCGCGCGATCACGCAGCCGGCTCCGTTGATCTGAATGCGATGAATGAAGAATCGCTTTCGGACTATCTGTATACGGCCGGTCAGCCCGATGTGGATCTGATCATCCGTCCGAGCGGCGAGATGCGGCTTTCCAATTTCCTGCTTTGGCAGGCGGCTTATGCCGAGTATGTTTTCATGGATAACGTGCTTTGGCCGGACTTCAATGAAAAATGCCTTGATGAGGCACTTGAGATTTATGCGCGCCGGAATCGGCGTTTTGGAGGTGTTTAACAGATGAAAACGCGCATTATAACGGCGTTGATCTGTTTACCGCTGTTTTTCGTTGTGTTTTTCCTTCTGGAAACACCGGTATTCACTGCTGTGCTTTCGCTGCTGCTTGCGGTAGGCGTTCACGAACTTTTACAAACGGCACAGTACGGTAAGAAAAAGATCATAACCGCAAACTGTATGATTTTCGGTGCGTTGATCCCGTGGTTTGAATACCCGATTTTAAAACCGTATCGCAGTGCTCTGGTTTTTGTTTTTGCAGCAATCCTGTTTCTGGCGTTGCTCCGCTGGCACGAAGAGATCCGAACCGAACAGATCGCACAGACTTTCTTTGTTTCAACGGTATATCCGATTGCGTTTACGACAATGATCTATATCCGCGATCAGTTTGAACCGCCGTACAGTATGTACTACGTCTTTTTGATCTTTGCCTGTGCGTGGCTTTCGGATGCCGGTGCATATTTTGCCGGATATTTCTTCGGCAAACACAAGATGTCTCCGAAGATCAGTCCGAAAAAGACGGTCGAAGGCCTGATCGGCGGTGTTATCACCAGCCTGATCGGCGTTGCGCTGATCACACTGATCTTTGGCTGGATCGTCGGTTCGATGGGTATGACATTTACGGTCAACTATATCTCGCTGTCGTTTGCATCCGTTCTCGCAACGATCATCGGTGTATTTGGCGATCTTCTCGCTTCGGTTATGAAGCGCCATAACGGCATCAAAGACTACGGCACGCTTCTGCCGGGTCACGGCGGTATTATCGACCGTTTCGATTCCGTCTTCTTTGTTGCACCGTTTATGTTCGTCTGGCTGCAGGTTTTTGGAATCTGACATAACAAAAGCACACTTCCTTGGGGCATTATGCAACGGGGAAGTTTTGCTGTTTTTATCCGAAAGGAAAAGGGTCTTGAAAATGAAGAAAAGAGTTTGTATTTTGGGCTCCACGGGCTCGATCGGTACACAGGCAATCGATGTCTGCAAGGCGATGGAATATCCGGTTGTCGGTCTTGCGGCACATTCCAACGTTGATCTTTTGAGCAAACAGATCCACGAACTGCGTCCGAAAGCGGCGTGCATTTTCGACGAATCGCGCTTTGCTGAACTGCAGGAGAAAACAGCGGATCTTGATATAAAACTGTACACCGGCATGGAAGGCCTCTGTGCACTTGCGGAAATGGAAGAGAGCGATATTCTCTTAAACTCCGTTGTTGGTATGGTCGGTCTGCAGCCGACACTCGCCGGAATCAATGCCGGCAAGGATATTGCGCTCGCGAACAAGGAAACGCTCGTAACCGGCGGCAAACTCGTTATTGAAGCCGCAAAAAAGAAGGGTGTTGCGATCCTTCCGGTCGACAGCGAGCATTCTGCGATCTTCCAGAGCCTGCAGGGCAACGAAATGAACCCTGTAAAGAAGATCATCTTGACAGCTTCCGGCGGCCCGTTTTACGGAAAAACCGTCGAAGATCTCAAGGACGTAACAAAAGAACAGGCACTCAAACACCCGAACTGGTCGATGGGCGCAAAAATCACGATCGATTCGGCAACGCTGATGAACAAAGGTCTTGAACTGATCGAAGCGTGCTGGTTGTTTGATCAGAAACCGGAGGACGTTGAGATCGTCGTGCACCGCGAGAGTGTCATCCATTCGCTCGTTGAATATGAGGATAACGCCGTTATGGCACAGCTCGGTGTTCCGGATATGAAACTGCCGATTCAGTACGCGCTGACGTATCCGAAACGCGTTGTCTGTGATACGGGACGTCTCTCGCTGACGCAGTACGGAAAACTCACGTTTGCAGAGCCGGACGAGAATACGTTCGTTTGCCTTGCGGCGTGCAAAGAGGCGATGCGCCGCGGCGGCTTGTATCCGACGATCGTCAACGGCGCAAACGAGCAGGCGGTTGCATTGTTCCTTGAAGGAAAAATCAAATTCCTGGATATCGGCCGTCTGGTTATGGATTCTCTCACGCTTAAATATGATATGGATGATTTCGATGTTTCGGATATTCTCTCCGCCGATCTTCTGGCGCGTGAGTTCGTCCGCTCGTCGGTTTGATGCAATAAAGGAGGAAGAACGGAATTGGACGCGATCTGGACAATTGTACTGACCGTTTTGATTTTCGGACTGATTATTTTCGCGCACGAATTCGGTCACTTTATCACGGCGCGTATGACCGGTGTTAAAGTAAACGAGTTCGCACTCGGCATGGGCCCTGCGATTTGGAAGAAGCAGGGAAAAGAAACACTGTATGCACTTCGTCTGCTTCCGATCGGCGGCTACTGCGCGATGGAAGGTGAGGACGAGGATTCGGAGGATGTAAACTCTTTCCGCAATAAGAGTGTACCGCGCCGTATTCTCATTTGTGCGGCGGGTGCAACGATGAATATCATTCTCGGTTTCGTATTGACGCTTACTACGTTTATCGGCGAGCCGTATTACAGCTCGAAAACCGTTGCGGTTTTCAACACAGAAGATGCGCTTTCGCAGCAGACCGGTCTTATGATTGGCGACGAGATTCAGAAAGTCAACGGCGGAAGCATTTTTATCGCAAACGATATCGTGTTCGAACTCCTGCGCGACGATGACGGCGTGGTAACAATGGATGTTATCCGCGAAGGAAAACCGGTTCATCTTGATGCGGTTGAATTTAAGATAACGGGCGAAGGTGCGGAAGCATCGCTTGATCTCGATTTTAAAGTTCTCGCCGAACCGGCAAGTGTGTTCGGTGCGATCGGCCAGACCTGCGGTACGACGGTTTCGCTTGTACGCAACACCTGGGTATCGGTTCTTGATCTGATCACCGGCAACATCGGTATCTCCGAACTTTCCGGCCCGGTTGGTGTCGGCGAAGTGGTCGGTCAGGCGGCGGCAATCGGATGGCAGAGCGTTGTCAGCATTGCGGCATTCATCTCGATCAGCATCGGCATTTTTAATCTTTTGCCGTTCCCGGCACTTGACGGCGGCCGCATCGTCTTTTTGATCATCGAAGGCATCCGCCGCAAACCGATCAACCCGAAATACGAAGGCTGGATCAATGCGGCAGGCCTCATTCTGCTGTTTGGTCTGATGATCATTGTAACGTGTAAAGACATTATTGGATTGTTTTAAAGAAAAAGGAGGAGCATTATGCGCAAGGTAAGACAGGTGAAGATGGGCAATATCACGTTTGGCGACGGTGTTGTCCGTGTACAGTCCATGCTTTCGGTACCGTCCACGGATATTGAAGGCAGTGTGCGTCAGGCAAAGGCGCTGGAAGCGGCGGGATGTGAGATCATCCGTGCGGCAATTCCGAACGAAGAAGCAGTTGCCTTGATTCCGGCAATCAAACGTGCGGTTTCGATTCCGCTGGTTGCGGATATTCATTTTGATTACCGCCTTGCGCTGAAGGCTGCCGAAGCCGGTATTGATAAAATCCGTATCAACCCGGGCAATATCGGCGATGATGACCGCGTGAAAGCTGTTGTCGATGCCTGTAAGGCACGCAATATTCCGATCCGTATCGGTGTAAATGCCGGCTCGCTTGAAAAACATATTCTTGCAAAATACGGCTCTCCGGTTCCGGAAGCATTGGTTGAAAGCGCAATGTATCACGTTTCGCTTCTCGAACGCTTTGATTTTCACGATATCGTTATTTCGATCAAATCCTCCGATGTAAAAACGATGATCGCTTCGTACCGTCTTCTTGCAGAAAAATGTGATTATCCGCTGCACCTCGGTGTAACCGAAGCGGGAACAACACACATGGGCATCATCAAGAATGCGATCGGTATCGGCAGTCTGCTCACTGACGGCATTGGAGATACGATCCGTGTTTCGCTCACAGCGGATCCGACCGAGGAGATTAAAGCGGGATACGATATTCTGAAAGCGGCGGGTGTCCGCCAGACCGGTCCGGAGATTATTTCGTGCCCGACCTGCGGCAGAACGCGTATCGACCTGATCGGTCTTGCAAACCAAGTGGAAAAAGCGCTGGAAGATTGCCGCAAACCGATCAAAGTTGCGGTAATGGGCTGCGTTGTAAACGGTCCGGGCGAGGCAAGAGAAGCGGATATCGGTATTGCAGGCGGTGAAGGCTGTGCAATTTTGTTCCGCAAAGGCGAAATTATCAGAAAGATCCCGGAAGCAGAAGTTGTAAGCACACTGCTTGCCGAGATCGATGCGATGTAAGACAGATAGGATTGTTTTAAGTGGAAAGACAGTTTTTGGATATATTCGGCTCCTGCTTTCAGGACAGCGTTGATCCGGTTTTAGGCAGCGCTGTTTTGATGCAGCTGGAAGTCGAACGCGAAAAGCGCGAAATGACGATCACTGTGAAGCCGGAAAGTCTGCTGGAAAAAGCGGTTCTTTTTTCGGCGGAACAGACGGTTCAGCAGGCGCTTTCGCTTACTAAATGCCGTATTGCGGTCAAATATATGCCGGATCAGTTTACTGTGGCATATTTCCCGCAGATCATTTTGGATTTAAAACGGCGCGTTTCTGTGATCAACGGCTATTTCGAAGATTCGGAAGCGGAATATGAGAATAAAACGCTGACGGTTCATTTAAAGCACGGCGGTATGGATCTTCTGGATCGCTGCCATGTACGAAACGAGATCGCAGCACAGATCGAGGCGGAATTTTCATTCCGCCTTTTGGTGCAGTTTGCCGGTGTTACGGAAATTGACCGCGAAACGTATTACGGTGATCTCAAAGACGTTCCGTTTTACGAAATGGATATGCCGCCGATGCCGGTGGAGGCGCCGCCGGCCGCAGCATCTGCTACTGCTTATTATGAAGAAGCGCGCGAGACAAAGCCGCGTGAAAAACGCGTAAAACTCGATCTCGCAAGCCTTCCGCTCAACTGCAGTGAACCGGAGCTTTTGGTTGGACGCAAAATCGCCGAACAGCCGATCACGCTTTCGCAGGTCACGGCGGAAAGCGGCCGTGTTATCGTCTGCGGTGAAGTTTTTGATGTGGAATCGCGCTATAACCGCGATGAAACGAAGCTTATTATGTCGGTAAGCATCACCGACTATACCGGTTCGAATATCCTGAAGGTATTTGCCGATAAAAAAGAAGAAGAGAAGTACGGCGCAATCAAGAAAGGTACTGTCCTGCTTGTTCGCGGCGATGCTTCCTACGATAAATACGACCATGAGGTTACCATTCGTCCGTTCGATATCATGACGATGAAGAAGGAAACACGCAAGGATACTGCGGAGGAAAAACGCGTTGAACTGCATCTTCATACGATCATGTCCGCGATGGATGCTACAACCAAAGTAGATGAAGTTATCAACACCGCATACAAATGGGGTCATAAGGCTGTTGCCATCACGGATCACGGTGTTGTACAGGCATATCCGGACGCAATGAACGCAGTGGACAAGATCCGCAAAGGCGGCGGAGATTTCAAGGTTATCTACGGCGTTGAATCGTATTTTGTCAACGATGCGGTTGAGATCGTAAACGGTGAACTGGATGAGCCGCTTGATGGCGAGTTCATCGTATTTGATACCGAAACAACGGGATTGAGCGCCGCATCCGAGCGCATGACGGAGATCGGCGCGGTTCGTGTGAAAAACGGCGAAGTTGTTGAGACGTTCAACACCTTTGTTAACCCGGGAAAACCGATTCCGGCGAAAATCACGGAACTCACCGGTATTACAAACGAAATGGTAAAAGACGCGCCGGGCGAGGAAGAAGCACTCAATATGTTCCTCGATTTTGCAGGAGATCATATCCTGATCGCGCACAACGCACCGTTTGATATGGCATTTATCCGCAATGCCGCACAGCGCGCCGGAATCAAAAGAGCGTTCACCTCGCTTGACACGGTTCCGCTTTGCCGCAACCTTTTGCCGGAGCTGAAAAAGCACAAGCTGAATATTGTAGCAGAACATCTGAAACTCGGCGATTTCAATCATCACCGTGCGTCGGACGATGCCAATATGCTTGCGGCGATTTTCTTAAAACTCTGCGAAAAACTCAAAGGAGAACTGAATGTCGAATCCGCACAGCAGATCAATACAGCCTGCGCCGGTGTTGATGTCAAGAAAGCCGATTCGTTCCATCAGATCCTGCTTGTTAAAAATGCAACGGGCCTTAAAAACCTCTATAAACTGATTTCGTTTTCGCATCTGGACTATTACTTCAAGCGTCCGCGTATTCCGAAGAGTGAATTGGTGAAGCACCGCGAAGGTCTTTTGGTCGGAAGTGCGTGTGAAGCAGGTGAGCTTTACAAGGCGATTCTCGCCGGAAAATCGTGGGGTGAGCTCTGCGATATCGCAAAATTCTATGATTATCTTGAAATTCAGCCGCTCGCGAACAATAACTTTATGATTCGCAAAGGTTTGGTTGAAAGCGAAGAGCAACTCAAAGAATATAACCGTACGATCGTCAACCTCGGCGAAAGATTGAATATCCCGGTTGTTGCAACGTGCGACGTTCACTTCATGAACGAAAGCGATGGCATCTTCCGCGAGATTCTGATGTCCGGCATGAAGTTTTCCGATGCATCCGAACAGCCGCCGCTGTTCTTCCGCACGACGGATGAGATGCTGAAGGAATTCCAGTACCTCGGAGAGGAAAAAGCGAAAGAGATCGTTATCACGAACCCGAACAAGATTGCAGATCTCATCGATCCGGAGGTGCGTCCGATCCCGAAAGGCACGTTTACACCGGAAATCCCGGGTGCAGAAGAGGATCTTCGCCGCATTACATGGGAAAAATGCCATTCTATTTACGGCGATCCGGCTCCGGAACTCGTTACGACGCGTTTAAACCGCGAGCTTGATTCCATCATCAAACACGGCTTCGCCGTTTTGTACATGATCGCACAGAAGCTGGTTGCAAACTCGGAAGAACACGGCTATCATGTTGGTTCCCGTGGCTCGGTCGGCTCGTCTTTCGTTGCGATTATGGCGGGTATCTCGGAGGTTAATCCGCTTCCGCCGCATTACGTTTGTCCGAAATGTAAATACAGCGAATTTATCAATGACGGTTCGGTCGGTTCGGGATTCGATCTTCCGGAAAAAGACTGCCCGCACTGCAATATTCCGATGAACCGCGACGGCCACGATATCCCGTTCGAAACGTTCTTAGGCTTTGACGGCGATAAAGCGCCGGATATCGACCTGAACTTCTCGGGTGAATATCAGTCGAGCGCGCACCGCTATACGGAGGAACTCTTCGGTAAGGACCATGTATTTAAAGCGGGCACGATCTCGACGGTTGCAGACAAAACCGCATACGGTTTTGCAATGAAATATCTCGAAGAGAAAGGCAAAACCGTTCATAAAGCGGAGGAAAACCGACTTGCTCTTGGATGTGCCGGCGTTAAGCGAACGACCGGTCAGCATCCGGGCGGCATGGTTGTTGTTCCGTCCAAATACGAAGTATATGATTTTACACCGGTGCAGCACCCGGCGGACTCGAAGGAATCGGGCGTTATCACGACACACTTCGACTTCCATTCGCTGCACGATACCATCTTAAAACTTGACGAACTCGGCCACGACGTTCCGACGCTGTACCGCCATCTCGAGGATATGACCGGCATCATGATCAATGATGTTCCGGCCATGGACGAAAAGGTTATCAGCCTGTTTACCTCGACTGAGGCGCTCGGCGTCACCCCGGAACAAATCCACAGTGAAACGGGTTCGCTCTCTCTGCCGGAGATGGGCACACCGTTTGTCCGTCAGATGCTGATGGACGCACAGCCGAAAAAATTCTCCGACCTTCTGCAGATCTCCGGTCTGTCGCACGGTACGGACGTATGGCTCGGCAACGCACAGGATCTCATCAAAAGCGGACAGTGTACGATTTCCGAAGTAATCGGAACGCGTGACAGCATCATGACGTATCTGCTGCACAGAGGTCTTCCGCCGAAGATGGCGTTTAAGATCATGGAGATCACGCGTAAAGGAAAGGCACCGACACTTCTCACCGAAGAGCATTTTGCCGCAATGAAAGAGCACGATGTACCGCAGTGGTATGTCGACAGTTGTATGAAGATCAAGTACATGTTCCCGAAAGCGCACGCTGCGGCTTACGTTATCGCGGCCTGCAAGCTTGGATGGTTCAAGATCTATCATCCGCTGCCGTACTACGCGGCGTTCTTTACCGTTCGCGGCGGCGACTTTGATGCAGAAAGTGCGGTAAAAGGTCTTTCGGCAGTACAGACGAAGCTGGAAGCGCTCAAAGCAAAAGGCAACGAGCGGTCGGTCAAAGAGGAAGATACGTACGTCACGCTGCAGATTACCAATGAGATGCTCTGCCGCGGATATGAATTTTTGCCGGTGGATCTCTATAAGTCGCATGCATCGCGTTATCAGATTGAGGACGGTAAGATCCGTCTGCCGTTCAGCGCACTCAAAGGTGTTGGCGGCGCGGCAGCTGTTGCACTTCAGAAAGCGGGCGAAGAGGGCATCTATATTTCGGTTGACGAGATCCAGTCGCGCTCGGGTGTATCGAAGGCGGTTATCGAGATGCTGGACGAGGCAGGTGCGCTCGGTTCTTTGCCGAAAACGAGCCAAATGACATTCTTCTGATTGACATTTTAGGTTTATTGTGATATCATTGTACCACATTACTATATTAAAGTAAGACGGAGATAAGATCATGCTCAAGAATCAATTGATTACACCGGAAGGTACAAAAGATTATCTTTTTGAAGAAGCCGCCGTCCGCAAGGAAGTGGAAACTCTGCTGCACTCGCTGTTTACCGCACGCGGTTTCAGCGAAGTTGTAACGCCGGGTCTTGAATTTCTGGACGTTTTCTCGGTAAAAGGGCATAGTATCCCGATCGAATATATGTATAAGCTTTCGGATGCAAAAGGCCGCCTGATGGTTCTTCGTCCGGATTCCACGATGCCGATCGCGCGCCTTTGTGCAACGCGTCTGCGTTCTCAGCCGTTTCCGCTGCGCCTGTTTTATAACCAGACCGTCTTTTCGCAAAACCGAACACTCACCGGACGAAGTGACGAAGTAAAGCAGGCCGGTGTTGAGCTGATCGGTGCGCAGGGCCTTCGCGCCGATCTTGAGATGATCGCATTGAGTGCGCAGGCACTCACACGCTGCCGCCAGGAAAATTTCCGCATCGAGATCGGTCATATCGGTATCTTCCGCGCATTGGTCGAGGCGATGGGTTTGGATGAAGCGACGGTTGAACAGCTTCGTCTGTTCATTGAAGCGAAGAACTATCCGGCTCTTAATGATTTGCTCGATACCTTTGAAGATACCGAAAACGCACGCGTTTTAAAACAACTGCCGCGTTTGTTCGGCGATACCCGTGTGTTCCGTCAGGCGGAAGTGCTTTTAAAAGGAACGAAAGCGGGCGAGGCGCTTGCGTATCTGCAGGAACTTTATACAAAACTTGATGAGCTTGGACTTGGCAGCTATGTTACTGTCGATCTTGGAATTGTAAACCGTGCCGATTACTACACCGGCATCGTGTTCAAAGGATATATCGAAGGACACGGTGAAGAGGTGCTTTCGGGCGGCCGATACGACAATCTGACCGCAGAATACGGTGCGGAAGCGCCGGCAATCGGTTTTGCTGTAAATGTGGATGCTGTAACCCGTGCGCTGCTTCGCGGTGAAGGTGCTGCACGAAAAGCGTCTCAGGTTTTGGTATTTGCAGAAGAAAACTGCGAGATCAAAGCACTGCATTATCTGAATGATTTGCTTGCCGCCGGCAATACGGCGGAACTTGCGACTATGAGTGATTACGGACAGGCACAGGCGTATGCGCTGGCAAAAGGCATTGATGCGATTGCCGTTATCAAAGCGGATGGCATAGAGACGCGCAAAGCGAAGGAGGAAAACTGAGATGAGACCGATTCGCATTGCACTGACCAAAGGCAGACTGGAAAAGAGTACAGTTGCGCTTTTTGAAAAAATCGGATTGGACTGCACACACCTTTTAAACAAAGGCCGCCGTCTGATCCTGCCGATCCCGGGAACGAATTTTGAGGTCGTTTTGGCAAAAGCCGCCGATGTTATCACGTATATCGAAAACGGTGTCTGTGATATCGGCGTTGTCGGAAAAGATACGATTATGGAATATGGCGGATCGTTTTTCGAGGTTACCGATTTAGGGCTCGGAAAATGCCGGTTTGCGCTTGCCTGCAAAGAAGGTGCGGATTTCTATTCGGGTTATGCGGAAAAGACGATTGCAACGAAATATCCGAATGTATCGCGCCAGTTTTTTGAGAAAAAGGGAATGGATGTCCGTATCGTAAAAATCGAAGGCAGCGTGGAGCTCGCGCCGCTTCTCGGACTTTCGGATGCGATTGTGGATATCGTTGAAACCGGAACGACGCTTCGCGAAAACGGCCTTGCTGTGATCGAAGACGTTGCACAGGTTTCGGCACGCATTATTGTAAATACGGTCAGCATGAAGCTGTACCAAAAAGAGATAGAAGATCTGATTGCTCAGATTGAAACGGTATTATGAGGAGGAGAAGAACATGATTCCGGTAATCAAAGTAAACGGTAAAGAGGAAACCGAATTTTTAAAACGTTTAAAGGCGCGTGAGGATTCGGTCAGCGAGCAGGTTGCAAAGACGGTTGGCGAGATCGTACTTGGCGTAAAACGCGGCGGCGACGCGGCGCTCAAAGAATTCTGCGAGCGTTTTGACGGTTTTGCTCCGGTTGAAGTTGACCGCGAAGAGATCAACGATGCGCTCACCGAAGCGGATCCGGATTTTGTCAACGCACTTTTAAATGCTGTTGCCAATATTACGGAGTTCCATCAGCGCCAGAAGCAGCAGAGCTTTATCGATACGAAAGCAAACGGCGTTATCATGGGTCAGCGTATCCGCGGTTTAAAACGCGTCGGTCTGTATGTTCCGGGCGGAACAGCGGCTTATCCGTCCTCCGTTTTGATGAATGCCATTCCGGCGAAAATTGCAGGCGTTGAAGAGATTATCGTTGTAACACCGCCGCTTAAAAACGGCAAAGCCAACCCGGATATCCTCGTTGCAGCCGCTCTCTGCGGTGTTGACCGCGTATTTTTGATGGGTGGCGCTCAGGCGGTTGCCGCACTTGCGTACGGCACTGAGAGTGTTCCGAAAGTTGATAAAATAGTTGGCCCGGGCAACATCTTTGTTGCTACAGCGAAGAAAATGGTGTTCGGCGACGTTGACATCGACATGATCGCCGGCCCGAGCGAGATTTTGATCCTTGCTGATGATTCGGCAAATCCGTCCTATCTTGCAGCAGACCTCATGAGCCAGGCAGAGCACGACCGTCTTGCTTCTTCCATTCTTGTTACAACCTCCGGACAGATCGCTATCGATACGATCAAAGAACTGCGCCGTCAGAGTGAAATGCTTTCGCGTAAAGACATTATTGAAGAATCGCTGAAAAACTACGGTGCGATTTTTGTATGCGAAACGACGGAGAAGGCGGTAGAAATGGCGAATGAGCTGGCACCGGAACATCTGGAAGTTATGATGCGTGATCCGATGCAGTATATCGGCCGTCTTGACAATGCCGGCAGCGTATTTCTGGGTCAGTATTCTCCGGAACCGCTCGGCGATTACTATGCCGGACCGAACCACGTTCTGCCGACAAGCGGTACAGCACGTTTCTTCTCGCCGCTGTCCGTTGATGCATTTATCAAAAAATCCAGCTATATTTTCTATACGGAAGGCGCTTTGCAGGAGGCAAAAGACGATATCGTTCTGCTGGCTGAAAAAGAAGGCCTTACCGCTCATGCCAATTCCATCCGTGTCCGTTTTTAAGCAAGCGGTGAAAGGAGAATACCATGGCTTATCAGCTTAACCAGAAAATCCGCGATCTCGTGCCGTATCAGCCGATCAGCGGAACGTATAAAATCCGTCTGGATGCCAACGAATCGTATTTCACACTTCCGGAAGATGTGAAAGAAAAGGCGATCCGTGCCGCAATGGATGCATCCCTTAACCGTTATCCGGATCCGAACGCAACGGCACTTTGTGAGGCATTTGCGGCATATTACCGTATCAATCCGAAATTTGTTACTGCGGGCAACGGTTCGGACGAGCTTATTTCGCTGATTATTTCGGCGTTTTTTGAAAAAGGCGAGGAGCTTGTTGTAACCGCGCCGGACTTTTCGATGTATCAGTTTTATGCGGATGTAGCAGGCCTTAAAACGACCGTTTTTGCGAAAGATGAAGATCTGAAGCTTGACGTTGAACAGCTTGCCGATTATCTGAAAGCAAAAGGTACACGCGGCGTTATCTTCTCGAACCCGTGCAATCCGACTTCGTTGGTCATTGACCGCCGTTATATGATGCATCTTATCCGCGCGGTTCCGGATTGTCTGTTCATTATCGATGAGGCATATATGGATTTTGCGGAAGAGTCGATCATTCAGTCCGCAGATGATCTGCCGAATCTGATTGTTCTGCGTACGGCATCGAAAGCGATCGGTCTTGCGGGACTCCGTCTCGGTTTTGCGGTTGCAAACGAAGAGCTTACGCGTGCGCTTCACGCGGTCAAGTCGCCGTATAACGTCAATGCGCTTTCGCAGGCAGTCGGCACGGCACTGTATTCCGATCCGCTGTATCTGATCCGCTGCAATGCCGATCTGATCTCGGCAAGAGAGGATCTGTATCAAAAACTGCTCTCGGTTCACGCGAAATACCGCGTGTTCGATGATGTATACAAACCGGAGACGAACTTTGTATTCATCCGCACGAAACAGGCGAAAAAGATCTACAAGAAGCTGCTCGAGCGTTCGATCGCCGTTCGCTTGATGGACGGATTCCTGCGTATTACCGCCGGTTCCAAAGAAGAGCATAAGGTTCTTTTCGCGGCACTGGATGAGATTGCAAAGGAGATCACGTTATGAGAACTGCATCTCTTGTAAGAAAAACAAAGGAAACCGATATTACGCTCTCGCTGAATCTCGATGATGCATCTGTTGTTTCGATCGATACGGGTGTTGGATTCTTTGACCATATGCTTACGGCACTTGCGGTGCATGCCGGAATTTCTCTGTGCGTTGTATGCAAAGGTGATCTGCACGTTGACTGTCATCATACGATCGAGGATGTGGGTATTGTGCTCGGTGATGCGCTGAACGAAGCACTTGGCGATAAGAGCGGTATTGCGCGTTACGGCAGTTTCTATATCCCGATGGACGAAGCGCTTGGCTTTGCTTCCATGGATATCAGCGGCCGTCCGTATCTCGTGTTCAAAGCGGAATTCACCGCTGACCGTATCGGTGCTATGGATACCCAGATGGTAGAGGAGTTTTTCCGTGCGCTTGCATTCCATGCAGGTATTACGCTGCATCTGCATGTTCCGTACGGCGCTAACGACCATCATAAAGCAGAAGCGCTGTTTAAAGCGTTTGCACACGCGCTGAAAGCTGCGATTGCCCGTAACACGGACGGCAGTGTGCTTTCAACAAAGGGAGTACTGTAATATGATCGCAATCATCGATTACGGTGCAGGAAACCTGTTCAGTGTAAAAAACGCGCTTGATTTTCTCGGAGAAGAGAGCGTGATTACGGCGGATCCCGCTGCACTCAAAGCTGCTGACGGTTTGATTCTGCCGGGTGTCGGCGCATTCCCGGACGCGATGCGGATGCTTCGCGCAAGCGGACTTGCCGATGTCATTAAAGAAGAAGCGAAAGCGGGAAAACCGCTGCTCGGAATCTGTCTCGGTATGCAGGTTCTGTTTGAAAAAGGAATGGAATTTGAAGAGACAGAGGGTCTTGCCCTGATTCCGGGAACGGTTGACCGCATCAAAACCGATAAAAAAATCCCGCATATGGGATATAACGAGCTCATTTTCGGTGAGCCGTCGCCGCTGCTTTGTGGCATTGAAGAAGGCGACTGCGTTTATTTTGTCCATTCTTTTATGGCAAACACCGAGAAAAAATACATTGCGGCAAGCTGTGATTACGGCACGAGCGTTACCGCACTTGTACAGAATAACAATATTTACGGCGCACAGTTCCATCCGGAAAAAAGCGGAACTGTCGGCCTTACGATACTCAAAAACTTCGGAGGATTGACCAGATGATTATTTTACCTGCGATTGATATTCAAAACGGCGAATGCGTTCGCCTGACAAAAGGTGATTTTGCAACGACGGAAAAAGTGGCCGAAGATCCGGTTGAAACCGCGCTTCGCTTTAAAGCTGCCGGTGCAGAATGGCTGCATATGGTCGATCTTGACGGTGCGAAAAGTGCCATGGCGCAAAACCGTGAGGTGTTCATCTCCGTTGCCAAAGCAACCGAAATGAAGATCGAACTCGGCGGCGGTATCCGTGATATGGATACGGCGGCGTATTATCTGGAAAACGGTATTGAGCGCATTATTCTGGGCTCGATGGCTGTAAAAAATCCGAAGCTGCTTGCTGAACTTGTCCGTGAATATGGCGACCGCATCATTGTCGGTATCGACGCGGAAGACGGCATGGTTAAAACGGAAGGCTGGCTTGCAAACGGCCGTGTCAATTACATCACGCTTGCAAAAGAGATGTTCCATATCGGTGTTCGTCATATCATCTATACGGATATCTCCCGTGACGGAACGCTCACCGGCCCGAATTTAAACGACCTGCGCAAACTCAAGGAAGCGGCGCGAATGAATGTTATCGCGTCCGGCGGAATCCGCAATGCGGCCGATATCAAAGCGCTCGCTAAGATGAAACTGTACGGTGCAATCTGCGGCAAATCGCTGTATAAAGGAACGCTCGATCTCTCCGAAGCTCTGAAAATTGCGCATGAACCGCAGCCACAGGCACAGCCGTCCGTTAAACCGCAGGGCAAACCTCAGCCGAAGCCGCAGGGAGGAAAGAAGCCGTGCTCTCCAAAAGAATAATTCCGTGTCTTGATGTAAAAGACGGGCGCGTTGTAAAAGGCATAAACTTCGTCGGTCTGCGCGATGTCGGAGACCCGGTTGAATGCGCAAAGATGTATAACGATCAGGGAGCCGACGAGATCGTGTTCCTTGATATAACCGCAACACATGAAGGCCGCGATACGATCGAAGACGTTGTTCGCGAAACCGCAAAACAGGTATTTATGCCGCTCACTGTTGGCGGCGGTATCCGCACGATCGAAGATTTTAAGCGTCTGCTCCGTGCAGGTGCCGATAAAATTTCGGTCAACTCCGCCGCTGTGCGCAATCCGCAGCTTATCGCAGAAGCAGCCGATAAATTCGGAAGTCAGTGCGTTGTTGTTGCGATTGACGCAAGACGGCACGAAGACGGTACGTTCCACGTCGTTGTAAACGGCGGAAGAATCGATACCGGTTTAGATGCAGTGGAGTGGGCAAAAGAGGTACAGCGGCTTGGAGCCGGCGAGATTCTGCTCACCTCGATGGATGCCGACGGTACCAAAAACGGATTCGACATCGAACTGCTCAACGCGATCTGTGCGGTTTCGAACGTTCCGGTTATTGCGTCGGGCGGCTGCGGCAAACTTTCGCATTTCTCTGAGGTCTTTGAACAGACCGATGCGGATGCGGCACTTGCGGCATCGCTGTTTCACTACCGTGAACTGACGATTAAAGAAGTAAAAGATCATCTGATCGAGCACAATATTCCGGTCAGAAGAATGCGGGAGGTTACACTGTGAAAGACCTTTCGGTATATTTTAAAAAAGCGGAGCTCATTCCGGCGATCATCGTTGACGATGAAACCGATGCCGTGCTGATGCTTGCATATATGAATGAAGAAAGTATGGCGCTGACGCTGAAAACCGGATATACCTGGTTTTATTCGCGTTCAAGACAGGAACTCTGGAACAAGGGTGCCACCAGCGGTCATACCCAGAAAGTCGTTTCGATCCACGCGGATTGCGACGACGACACGCTGCTTGTCCGTGTAAAACAGACCGGACCGGCGTGCCACACCGGCAGCTACAGCTGCTTTTTCAAACCGATCGAACTGGAATGTGAAACTGAATAAAGAAGGGAAACGGGAATATGGAAGAGAAAATCAAAGCATTGCTGGATCTCGACGAGACGATCCGTCTGCGCCGTGAAAATCCGCAGGAGGGTTCGTATACCTGCTATCTTTTTGACAAAGGTATCGACAAGATTTTGAAAAAATGCGGCGAGGAAAACGCCGAAATGATCATTGCGGCGAAAAATCAGGATAAGGCCGAACTTGCAAACGAAGTCTCCGATCTGATTTTCCATATCCTCGTCATGCTGCAGGCTTGCGATACGCCGCTCGAAGATGTGCTGGATATCCTGCACGAGCGCAGCAAGAAAACCGGCAATCTGAAAAAATTCCATCAGGTTGACCGCAACTCCTGATCTGTTCATAAAAAATTAACAATTTAATCTGCCGCGATTTGCCTCCCTCATTTGTATTATTAGTGAAATACAAATACAGGGAGGCTTCGTTATGAAGAAAGTAATTTTCATTGGTGTTCTGATTCTGCTGGCTATTATCATTCCGATCCTTATGATCGTATGTACACCGGAGTTTGATCCGTGCGATGCGCAGTATATGGCAAAACCGGTTATTTATCTCTATCCGGAAGATGAAACGGATGTTGAAGTCAAACTGGAAGTTGCCGGTGAGCTGACGTGTACGTATCCGGCGTATAACGGTGGATGGAAAGTAACGGCACAGCCGGACGGAACGATTTATAATCACGCAGATCAGAGAACGTACAGCTATCTCTTCTGGGAAGCAGCCGATATTGAGGCGGATTACGATATGAGCAAAGGATTCGTGGTAAAAGGCGAGGATACCGCATCGTTTTTGCAGGAAAAGCTGGCTTATCTGGGCCTTGCACCGCATGAATACAATGAATTTATCGTATACTGGCTGCCGCTGATGCAGGAGAATCCGTATAACCTGATCACGTTCCAGACAGATGCCTATACAGAGCGCGCAAAACTGCAGATCACACCGCAGCCGGATTCGGCTTTACGTGTGTTCATGGTGTATACCGCACTCGACGAACCGATCGCGGTTGAAGAACAGAAACTGACACCGTTTGTGCGTGAAGGATTCGCGGTTATTGAATGGGGTGGAGAGATCCGCAAATAATCCGATCAAATCGGTATTTCTCAAACCGTC
>JBGUUS010000135.1:0-12217 GCA_045133675.1 Oscillospiraceae bacterium
GTGCAAAGTATGATGCCGATCAGGCAGCCGACCCATTTTACGATCGGCGAAATTTTCAAAAGAGCCAGCCCGCCGGCTTTCGGCAGAGCATCCGGCGCACCTTGCCTGCAGGCATTGTAAAACAGCCAGAGACCGCACATCGTCAATACCGGAAGGATCATACCCAGCAAGCGGCAGCCGCTCCAGACCGGCATAACCATACGCCATTCTTCCGCAGTGATAAACGCCAGTGCATCGGTGATCTCCAAGTAGCTCAGCAGCTCGTGCAAACGGCGCACTTTATCGATCATGTTGTTAAAGAAATAATCCGTGACGATCGAAAAGGTCTCCAAAGCAACGTATATCGAAAAGAGGATCGCGGCAGATAAAAGCAAACCGGAGCGTCCGATACGCTTGGTATATACAGTTGGCAATGTCGTATCGTACAGTTCTTTTTTACAGCGCGGGCAGCCGATATCATTTTCGCTGATCCACGCACCGCAGGTTGTACATTGCTTCATAATTCACACCCCAAACAAGTCTGTGTTTCTTTCATTTTAACACGGCAAGGTATCAGCGTCAACAAAAAGGAGGTCTGCCAAAAGCAAACCTCCTTTTCCATTCTCAATGGATCAGTTCTCCGAAATCTCCGGACCTGCCTGCGGCTCATCCGCCGGTGCGTACTCATCCGGCTGCTGTACCGGTTCCTGGTACTGCGGCTGGTACTGCGGCTGCGGATTATACGGATTGTATGCATTCTGCTGATTATACTGTCCGTACTGCTGCTGCGGCTGCTGTACATACTGCGGCGGCTGATATGCCGGCTGCTGCGGTGCAGCATAAACCGGTGCCGGAGCCTGATACTGCGGCTGCGGTGCGGCATAAACCGGAACGTCTTCCGCTTTCAAAACTGCCGGCTCAAGCGTTTTCTGTACCTTTGCGCGATACATCAGCGTCGAAACGAGCAGGAGAACGATTGCTGCGGTATAGCACAGGAGCGAAGCCGCACCCAAAAAGTTCATAGCAATTACATTCAGTGCAATGATCGCGAGGTTATAAAGCGTAATGAGGAAATTCAGGACGATAACCATCATCGAAACTTTCTTATCGCGTTTGCCGTGACGTACAGCGTACTGTACCGCACCGATCGTACGCAGAACCGCAAAGTAATAAACGATTACAAACACAAAGATAAGGCAGCCGACCAGAGCAAGGATCGCCGCGATCAGAACATCGGTCTCGCCCGTGCCGATTGCCGCAATAAAGAACAGCAAAGCAAGCAGACCGCAGAGGATCGCGCCTGCAAAACCGCCGATCAGGCTGAGCACCGGACCAACTTTCAGCAGCGAGAGACCAGCGGTTTTTGCCGGTGCTTCCGCCGGTTTCTTCTTGCACGCGCCGTAGAACAGCCAAAGGCCGAGAACCGAGAGGCTCGGCACGATCAGACCAAGAACCTGGAACAGACCGATCAGAATCACGAAGAATTCCACATCACCGTATCCGATTCCCTCCATACCAATCTGCGTCAGCAGAGAGTTCATCTGCATGATCGTTACCAGCGGATTGTTGATCCAGGTCATAACGATCGATGCAACGGTAATCAGAAAATACAGCGTAAACAAAATCGTCGCAACCAGCATCAGCGGCGAACCGCAGATTTTCTTTGCGCGTGCGATCGGCGATGTCGTATCACGCATCGGTGCGCCGCACTGCAGGCAGAACTGATCGTTCGGCTGTGCCCATGCGCCGCAATTCGTACATTGTTTCATATTTCCACTCCTCAGATAAAACGGGCTTTTTCGCCCTCTTTCTTGCTTTTTATTCTACCATTTACACGCGGATTCGTCAACCAAATAAAAGAGGGTTTGCCAAAGGCAAACCCTCTTTTTTATCCTGTATTCTCACATTTGCGTCTTCTTGATACCGAACATCATCCGCAAAAATCCTGCCAGCATTTTCGGACTCTTCACAACAACGATCTTCATAGGGTTACCTCCGTCTTTTCGGTTTTCGCAAAAGGCAAAAAAGCGCCGCGATACACCCGCACAGTGCCGCATACCGCCACGACACGGAAAACAGCAAAACCAGCATGATCCCGCACAGGATTCCGCACAAAAACAATCGCATTTTCCTCTGCCAACACATCGCGCCGCCTCCTCTTGCTCACATTCCCAGTATACGCATTTTCTCAAAAAGTGTGAAAAAACAAACCCGAAGCACACAAAATGCTTCGGGTTTATCGGTATTATCGTCTTCCGGCCGGTTTCATCTTCGGGATTTCCCAGTCCTTGATCTGTTTTGCTTCCTGATACAGCGCACAGTAGTTTTCATAGCGCGCCGGGTGGATCGCACCGGCTTTCAGTGCATCACGCACAGCACAGCCTTTCTCCGCCGTATGCGAACAGCCGGTGAAGCGGCATTCTCCCGTATACGGGCGTATCTCGCGGAAACAGTCGGCGAGCTCTTCCTTTCGGATGATCTCATACTGCGAAAGCTCCATTGTTCCAAAGCCCGGAGTATCGGCAACAAATCCGCCTTCGCCCGCCGGATACAGCGTAACGTGACGCGTTGTATGACGGCCGCGGCCGAGTTTTTTGCTGATATCGGCTGTCTGCAGTTCGAGCTCCGGGAAAAGGTTGTTCAAAAGCGTCGATTTACCGACACCGGTATTTCCCGCAAATGCCGAGATCTTGCCTTTTAAAAGCTCGCGGATCTCATCGAGATGCTCCGGCGCCTTATTGGAGAGCGAGATCACGCGGATACCGACCTTTTCATACACTTCGCGCAAGAGCGCATCGTCTTTCAAGTCGCGTTTCGTTACAATCAGAATCGGTTCAATTCCCTTATATTCGCATACAGTGATCAGCTTATCGAGCACAAGCAGATTCGGAGAAGGCGAAGCTGCCGCCGTTACCAGAAAGAGCTGATCGAGATTTGCAAGCGGCGGACGCGTGAACGCATTTTTCCGATCGAGGATCTCGGTGACAAAACCGCCTTTTCCGTCCGTTTCAAACGTCACGGTATCGCCCGCAAGCGGTGTGATCTCTTCGTTGCGAAAAACGCCGCGCGCACGGCACTCGTACGTTTCGCCTTCACTCAGACAGTAGTAAAATCCGGCTATCGCCTGTATGATACGTCCTGTTTTTTTCTCCATCGTTTCACCTGTTTCTTAGGAAAAGAAGACGGATCGTCCGATCCGCCTTCTCTGATCTTGTTTTTAAGCGAAGCAGTCGCTCTTCTTACGGTTCTTCCGTGGAAGTCTCCGGCTCTGTGGAGGTTTCCGGCTCAGTCGAGCTTTCCGGCGGTGTCGTGGAAGTTTCCGGCTCAGTCGAGCTCTCCGGCGGAGTCGTGGAGGACTCCGGCTTCGAAGATTCCTCTGCCATCAGCGGCGAATAGTCCGTCTTACCAAGGCTGTACGACTGATCGTCGAAGTTCAGCGATGCAACCGCAATTTCTTTGCCGTTCACTTTGATTACAAGCTCGTTGTTTTCCTGCTCGGTTGCTTTCTCGTTGATCTTGCCGTTGTCGCGGGTCAGTTCGATCTGGAACTTGCCGGCTTTCTTCGGATTGACTTTTTCTTTCGAGAGGAGCGTACCGTTTACATAGACCTCAAACGTGAAGTTCTTGTCTGCAACGTTCTTGCCTGCAAAGTTCAGGGTAACCGGAATCGTAACCGGTTTGTCTTTTGCAACGATTTCGATATCTACTTTCGTTCCGCGTGCAACCTGGCGTCCTTCATCGATACTCTGTTTAACAACAGTGCCCGGTTCCGGAGCTTCTTCGTCCTCTTTTACTTCGACCTCAACCTCTTTGACCTCACCGAGCTGCAGGCCGGCCGCGATCAGGCGGTTGCGTGCCATAACTTCGGTCAGACCTTCCAGTTTCGGAACGGTTGCCGGTCTCGACGGGCTGCCGAGGCTGACGAAAATCATAACGGTATCACCGGCGTTCAGGTTTTCGCCCGGTGCCGGCATTGTGGAAATAACGTTGCCTGCCGCGATCGTGGTATCGGTACGGCGGATCTCTTCGATCTCATAACCCGCGAGCGCTTCGCGTGCGTCCGCGATCGGCTGGTTCAAGAGGTCCGGCATCGGAATGGTCTCCATACCGGCGCTGATTACAACCTTAACCTCGGAACCTTCTTTGACAGTCATGCCTTCAATCGGTTCCTGGATCATAATCTGGTTGATCGGGAAATCGGCGGAAGTCTCTTTTTTCGTTACGACGATCTTGATGTTCGGATAAGCGACCTCTGCTTCTTCAACCGTCATACCGACCATGTTCTCGAGAACGATATCCGGCGTGCGCTGGTTGAGGCTCGAGAAGAAGAAGAACAGCGCAACACCTGCAAGGATAACGCAGGCAGCCGCAACGCCGGCAAGAATGCTCAGCGTATATGCGCCTTTTTTCTTCTGTTTTTCCTTATGCGTTGCCGCAGCGGCAATATAGCTCTCCGGACGCTCGAAGTATTTCGTCGTGCCGTCCGCATTGAAATATTTGTATTCAAACACAACGTCCGGATTCATTTTGAATTCGTCGATGTCTTTGAGCATTTCGGAAGCGGACTGATAGCGCAGCTCGGATTCCTTCTGCATCGCGCGGAGCGTGATCTCTTCAAGGCCGATCGGAATGTCCGGGTTGATCGAAGTCGGCAGAGCCGGCTCCTGCTGCATCTGTTTCAGCGCAATTGCAACCGGGCTTTCGCCGTCGAACGGAACGCGTCCGCTCAAAAGCTCGTACATAATGATACCGATCGAATAGATATCGGTGCGCTCGTCGGTCTGTCCGCCGCTTGCCTGCTCCGGGCTGATATAATGAACGGAACCGATCGCTTTATCCGTCACGGTGCGGCCGTTTTCGCGCGCAAAACGCGCAATGCCGAAGTCCATGACCTTGATCGTGCCGTCCTGCAGCAGCATGATGTTCTGCGGTTTGATATCGCGGTGTACGATACCGTTATCATGCGCGTGCTGCAGTGCACGCAGAATCTGCGTTACGAAATGGATTGTCTCTTTCCATTTCACCGCGCCCTGCTGACCGATATACTCTTTCAGAGTGATACCGTCGATGTACTCCATAACGATGTACTGAACGGCATCGCTGAAGTTGACATCGAATACGCGGACGATGTTCGGGTGCGAGAGCATTGCGATCGCTTTCGACTCATTGCGGAAGCGGCGGCGGAACTCTTCGTTATCCAGATACTCGTCTTTGAGGATTTTGACCGCAACGTAACGGTTTTCCAGCAGATCGTATGCTTTGAACACGATTGCCATACCGCCGAAACCGATCAGCTCCACAATTTCATAACGTCCATCCAGTTTTTTTCCGATGTATTTTTCCAAAACGTGAAACCTCCTTCTATTCCATCAAAACGGCGGTGATATTATCGGTACCGCCTGCGTTGTTTGCTTCATTGATCAAAACGTCACACGCCTTTGCGCCGGAATACGTCATCAGGATCTGCGCAATCCGCATATCCTCGATCATATTCGTGAGGCCGTCACTGCACAAAAGCAGTTTATCGCCCGGCTGCAGCGGAATCTGCAGCAGATCCGGCTCAACGGTTAGTCCAACACCAACCGCGCGTGTGATCATATTGCGTCTTGGGTGTGTGCGCATCTGTTCGGGTGTGATCTGACCGCTTTCCATCAGTTCCTGCACCAGCGAATGGTCTCTTGTCACCTGTGTCAGCGTGCCGCCACGCAAAAGATAAATACGGCTGTCGCCAACGTGTGCGCAGTATGCAACACCGCCGCTGACAAATGCAACGACAGCTGTCGTACCCATTCCGTGATAATCCGGCTCCACCATGGAACATTTATAAACGCTGTAATTCGCTTCCCGGATTGCTGAAGCGAGGATGGAGCGTGGACTCTCGTGGCTTTTTTGTTTGATTGCTTCTTTGATTCTCGCGGTAATGGCTTTGCACGCCATATCGCTCGCGATATTGCCGGCTGACTGACCGCCCATGCCGTCGCAAACCAGACCGTAGCCCGTCTGCGCATCAAAAACGTCCAGTCCGAACACGTCCTGGTTCATCTCACGGCGGCGGCCGACGTCGGTTTTACCGTAAAAATGCAAGAGGATCCCCTCCTTTTAAGAAAGCTCGTCGCGCCTGAGCTGTCCGCATGCGGCGCTGATATCGGCGCCGAGCGTGCGGCGCACGGTTGCGTTGATTCCGCGGTCGAGCAAACGCTGCTGGAACGCAAGAATGCGCGCTTTTTCGGATTTTTTATATGCCGTCTCCTTGATCTCGTTGACCGGAATCAGGTTGACGTGGCAAAGCTGTCCGGAAAGACGTCTTGCCAGCTCGTCTGCGTTTTCCATGCTGTCGTTCAAGCCGCGGATCAGCGCATATTCATAGGAAATGCGGCGTCCGGTCTTTTTGGCATAGCGGTCACACGCTTTTAGAAGCGTTTCGATCGGCCAGCGCTTGCTCACCGGCATCGTCTGATTGCGGATCTGGTCGTTCGGTGCGTGAAGCGAAACCGAAAGGGTGAGACCGAGCTTTTCTTCGCTCAGTCTGTCAATCCGGTCAACAAGACCGCAAGTCGACAGCGAAACATGGCGCAGACTCAGGTTGTTTCCGCGCTCATCGCTTACAAGCGAGAGAAAGCGCAGAACATTATCGTAGTTATCAAGCGGTTCGCCGATACCCATCAGCACGATGTGACCGATGCGGCAGTTTAAATCGCGCTGTGCCGCATAGATCTCTTCGAGAATTTCCGAAGGTGTCATGTGGCGCACGAAACCCGCTTTTGTGGATGCACAGAAGCTGCATCCCATGCGGCAGCCGATCTGCGTGGAAATACAGATGCTCTTGCCGTGTTTATATTCCATTACGACCGACTCACAGAACTCGCCGTCCGGAAGGCGGAACAGATATTTAACCGTTCCGTCAATCTGCGAAACGAGTTTTCGTTCGATTGTATGCGCGGTAATTTCTGCCTCTTCCTCAAGCTGGGCGATCATCGTTTTCGGCAGATTCGTCATCTGCGAAAATGCAGTCACCTGTTTTACGTGCAGCCAGTCAAAGATCTGTTTTGCACGGAAAGACGGCAGTTTGCGCGCTTTGCAAAACTGTTCAAGCTCTTCAAACGAAAAGGACTTGATATCCGCTTTTCGTTCTGCCATGAAATTACTCCTTACAAGGCTCTTCCTTCCTCGTCAGTGTGGCGAAGAAGAATCCGTCCGAACCGGTGCGGTGCGGAAGCAGAGTGGCCATAAAGTTCTCTATTATATCTATTGTATCGGAAAGCGGCGTAAATTGCAACGGAGAAGCCCAATTATTTTCCTTAAGAAACCGTTTTACTACCGCTTCGTTCTCATTTTTGTTCGTTGTACACGTCGAATAGATCAAAACACCGCCCGGTTTCAAAAATCGCGCCGCATTACAGAGAATGCGGTACTGCAATTCCGGCAGTTCGTTGACCGATTCTTCACTGCGGAAACGGATCTCCGGTTTGCGCCGCACGATGCCAAGACCCGAACACGGAACGTCGCAGAGGATGCGGTCCGCCATCGGCAGCTCGCGCGAATCCGTTGCGCCGTCGCGGATATCCGCTTGAATAACCGAAATGCCAAGGCGCTTTGCACCCTGTTCAATCAGACGGCATTTGTGTTCGTATAAGTCAAAACTCAGAACCGTACCGCGGTTTTCCATGTACTGCGCCGTGGTAAAGCCTTTCGAGCCCGGCGCCGCGCAGATATCCAAAACGGTATCGCCCGGTTTTGCACCAAGCGTATACGCACAGACCTGCGAAGAGAGATCCTGAATATAAAACAGACCGTCATGATACGCTTTCAATGCGTCGATACTGCCCGTCTGCGAAAGAATCAGGCAGTTATCAAGCCACGGATGTTTTTGTGCCTGCACACCTTCGGCGCGCAGCGTTTCAATCAGCGCATCCGCCGAGGTTTTCAGCGTATTGACTCTTGCATACAGCGGCGGACGGCTGAGCGTTGCCTCCGCAAGATGTTCGGCCTCTTCCGCGCCGTACTGCGTGCGCCACTGCTTGATGAGCCATTCCGGGATGCCGTATTTTACCGAGAGATGGCGGTCGAACTGTTTTTTGCGATCGGGCAGCCGCAGCGGTTTTTCATCGCGGATGAACCCGCGCAGAATCGCATTCACCATTCCTGCCGCACTCGCCTTTTTGGCATAACGCACCAGCGACACGGCTTCGTTTACCGCGGCGCGGTCCGGTACGCTTTCCATATGGCAGAGCTCGTATACGCCGATGCGAAGTGCATTCCGCACCGCACAGTCGAGCGCTTTTACATCTTTTTTCAGATACGGATTGAGCCGCCAGTCAAGTGTGATCCGTCTTTCCAGCACACCGTATACAAGTGCCGCCGCAAAGGCAGTGTCCTGCGATTTAAGTCCGGCTGTCTGTGCCGCTTTGTCGAAGGCGATCGCCGAATAAGCGCCGTCTTCTTCTACACGGCAGAGCACATCGAGTGCAATCTGTCTTGCCGTTTTCATCAATTTCTCTCCCGATTCCGTAGCAAAAGCAGGCGCGCAAGGTTTGCAACCGCCACAACCAATGCCGCAACATACGTCAGTGCCGCCGCGGAAAGAACCTTCTTTGCACCGCTTAATTCCGTTTCATTCAGATAGCCGTATGTGTCGAGCGTGCGGATTGCACGGCGGGATGCATTGAACTCCACCGGCAAAGTCACAAGCTGAAACAGCACCACTGCCAAAAACAACACGATACCGACATCGATCAGCCAGCCCATACCGAGCACAACACCCATGATCGCCAGCGGAACAGCCAGACTCGAGCCGATATTCGTGATCGGAATGAGCATGGCGCGCAGTTTGATCGGTGCATAATGCTGTGCATACTGCATTGCATGACCGGCCTCGTGCGCGGCAACACCGATCGCGCCGATCGATGTGCTGTTATACACCGCTTCCGAAAGGCGGATGACGTTATTTCTCGGATCGTAATGATCGGAGAGGCGGCCCTGCGTCCATTCCACGCGGACATGGCTTAAGCCGTTTGCATCCAAAATCTGACGCGTGATCATCGCCGCGGTCATACCGCGCATCGAAAAGACGCGCTCATATTTCGAAAATGTTGACTGTACCCGCATCTGTGCCCAGACCGCAAGAAGCATGGCCGGCACGACGAGTACCCAGTAGTAGGAATCCAGAAAGAATCCGTACATCAGTTATCGTTTCTCCTTATTCACCGACGCGGTCGCCGTTAGCCGCACGTCTGCCGCGCAAAAAGTCCGCACCCGGCATCCGTTTTCCGCCTTCCGGCTGAACCTCGCAAAGCATTACGGCACGTCCGTCACCGCAAACAACCGTAAAAGTCTTATGATCTGTCAGTGTACCCGCCGCTTCGGTATACATACCTTCTGCGATACGGCTCGCACAAACCTTGATGCGTTTTCCGGCAAACGAAGTCTGTGCACACGGCCACGACCAAAGGCCGCGGATCTGGTTGTGCACCTCCTGTGCCGGTTTGGTGAAATCGATCGCACAGAGCTCTTTGGTAAGCATCGGTGCATGGGTCGAAAGCGCGTCGTCCTGTGCAACAGCAACGAGTTTGCCTTCCTCAAGCTGATAGATCGTCTCGGCAAGCACTTCGGCGCCGAGAACGGAAAGACGGTCGTGCAGTTCATCCGCGGTCTCGTTTTCGCCGATCGGCGTTTTCACCTGCAAAAGCATATCACCCGTATCGATGCCCTCTGCCATATACATCGTGGTGATGCCCGTTTCCGTCTCACCGTTTAAAACGCTCCACTGGATCGGGCCCGCACCGCGGTATTTCGGCAGAAGCGAAGCGTGCACGTTGATGCAGCCGTGCTTCGGGATATCAAGAATATTTTTCGGCAGAATCTTGCCGTACGCAACAACAACACAGAGTTCCGGATTGAGCGCCTTGATCAGTGCTTCCGCCTCTGCGTTTCTGAGCGATTTCGGCTGGAACACCGCAAGTCCGGCGTTCTGCGCACAGACTTTAACCGGCGGCGGTGTCATCTGATGGCCGCGGTTTTTCGGTTTATCCGGCTGTGTAAAAACACCGGCGATCTCGTGTCCGCCGTCAATCAGCGTCTGCAGACACGGTACCGCAAAATCCGGTGTACCCATAAATACAATTCGCATACTTTCCCTCCTTATGGGGATTATCTTCTTTTTCTGCGCGGTTTCTCCGGCTCATACATCTCCGTTGCAAGATCAACGAAAACCTTGCCGTCGAGATGATCGATCTCGTGACAGAATGCGCGTGCAAGAAGCTCGGTTCCTTCCGCTTCATACCAGTTGCCGTTTCTGTCCTGCGCTTTTACTTTGACGAAGTTCGGGCGCGTGACCTCACCGAACTGTTCCGGGAAAGAGAGGCAGCCTTCGTTGCCGGTCTGCGAACCGGAAGTCTCGATGATCTCCGGGTTAATGAGTTCATACAGTTTATCGCCGCAGTCGATTACGACCACGCGGCGCAGAATGCCAACCTGAACAGCCGCAAGTCCAACGCCGTCAGCGTCGTACATCGTGTCGGCCATATCGTCCAGAAGCTGATGCAGACGTGCATCAAAAACCGTTACCTCGCGGGAACGCTTTCTGAGCATCTCGTCCGGATCGGTTACAATTTTACGGATTGCCATTATCTTACTCCTCCTGGCTGTATTTATACATCGCGGCGTTTACAGCACCTCGCCGTTTACGTCCGCAAACAATGTGATCTTTTGAAAAAGCGGTTCTTTTCCGCACCGCTTCAGTACCCGTGCAATAACTGCACGGAACTCACGGTTCATCCGGCATTTGATCACCGTACGATAGCGGAATTTTCCGCTGATGCGGTAAACCGCCGCCGGTGTGATGCCGATGAGCTTCATTGTGATATTTTCCACGCCGGTTACTTCCTCGCGCAGCACCTCGCAGACACGGTGTGCCGCTTTGATGACGGCCTGTTCATCCGCACCGGCAATTCCGACCGCGAGCAGATCGCAAAACGGCGGATACAAAAGCGCTTTGCGCATTTCGATCTCGTCACGGTAGAATCCGTCATAGTTCTGCGCCGCTGCATAGCCGATCACCGGGTTTTCCGGATCGAACGTCTGAATATATGCGCGTCCGGTCTTTTTTCCGCGGCCGCTCCGGCCAACAACCTGTGTGATCAGCGAAAAAGCACGCTCGCTTGCCCGATAATCGCCCGAACCGAGTCCGGCATCACCGTTGATAACGCCCGCAAGCGTTACGTTTTCGAAGTCAAGGCCTTTTGCGATCATCTGCGTACCGACCATGATGTCGTATTCGCCGCGCCCGAACGCCGCGAGCTTTTTCTCGTACGCGCCGCGCGTGCCGGTCGTGTCGGTATCCATGCGCAAAATCCGCGCCTCGGGCAAAAATTCCGCGATCGTCTCTTCGATACGCTGTGTTCCTGCGCCGGTGCGCTTTAAAACGCCGCCGCATTTTTTGCACGTACCGATCTCCGGTTCCGTATGTCCGCAATAATGACAGAGGAAATGCCCGGTCGCCTTGTGATACGTCAAAGCAACATCACAGGACGGACATTTGTGCACCTCACCGCAGGTCATACACGTTGCATACGGCTGATAACCGCGGCGGTTCAGCAGAAGAACCGACTGTTCACCCGCTCTGAAATTGAGCATAAGCTGCTCTTTCAAAACATCGGAAAGCGGTGTGAAGTTGCCGTTTTTCTGCTCGGTGCGCATATCGATCAGATAGACCTCGGGCAATACTGCTTTCGCGTATCGGTTTTTGAGTTCAAAATAGTGATATCGGCCGCGCTCCGCCTGAAACCGGCTGTCCACCGACGGTGTCGCCGAGCCGAGCAGAAGCGTTGCCTTATGATAGCCGCAGCGCCATTTCGCGATATCGCGCGCGTGATAGCGCGGCGATGCGTCCGATTTGTACGAACCCTCGCCTTCCTCATCAAGGATGATGAGTGCAAGATTTTCGAGCGGAGAAAACACCGCACTGCGCGTGCCGATTACGATACGCGCCGCACCCGAACGGATCCGTTCAAATGCCTGCAGGCGTTCAGCATGGGACAAACCGGAGTGAATGACCGCCGTCCGGTCGCCAAAGCACGAGATGAACCGCTGCGAGAGCTGCGGTGTCAGCGCGATTTCCGGAACGAGTAGCATTGCCGTTTTTCCTTCGCCCAGCACCTGTTCGATCAGTTTGATGTAAACCTGCGTTTTGCCGCTTCCGGTAACACCGCAGAGCAGCGCACAGTTCGCCTCTTCCGCCTGT
>JBGUUS010000136.1:0-5522 GCA_045133675.1 Oscillospiraceae bacterium
CATCCCGATCGGCTGCTCCGAGTACGGCTGTGAGGCGCTGAACTGGCACACCTCGAACCCGACACAGGGTGACTACACCGAAGAGTATCAGGCATTCTATCACGAAGAACTGATCAAACAGCTCTTCACCCGCAAATATATGTGGGCAACCCACGTATGGAATATGTTCGACTTCGGCGCGGATTCCCGCAACGAAGGCGGCGAAAACGGCCAGAACCACAAAGGCCTCATGACCTTCGACCGCAAATACAAAAAAGACGCTTTCTATGCATACAAAGCATGGCTCTCCGACGATCCGTTCGTTCATCTCTGCGGCAAACGCTACATCGACCGCGTTGAGGACGTAACGAAAGTCACGGTTTATTCGAACCTGCCGGAGGTCGAACTCTTTGCAAACGGCGAAAGCCTCGGCAAAGTCAAAGCAGAGGATCACTTCTTCTACTTTAACGTTCCGAACGTTGGTGAGACCAAACTCGTTGCAGTTGCAGGCGACTTCAAAGACGAAGGCATTATCCGCAAGGTTGAAGTATTCAACGAAGAATACCGCCTGAAAGAGAAAAATGCAATTCTCAACTGGTTCGACGTTGAAGCACCGGAAGGCCGTTTCTGCTTGAACGACAAAGTCGGCGATATCATGAAAACGCTCCGCGGCAAGCTGATCTTTATGGGTCTTGTCGGAAAGATCATGAAAAACGCAAGCTTCGGCGAGAAGAAAAAGGGCGAAAAAGGCGGCATGGGAATGGATATGAAAGCCGCTATGCAGATGGTTGGCAGCTTTACGCTCCTGCGTCTGACCGGTATGCTCGGCATGGTCAACGTTCACATGACGAAAGAGGAACTGCTGAAGATCAACAAGAAACTCAACAGAATCAAGAAACCGCGCAAATAATCACACATAACGTAAAAAAGAGGAATCCGTTCGGATTCCTCTTTTTTATTGCTTTATTTGATCAATCAGATTCTGGTGTCCCAAAGACCGCAGAAGCTGTCGATCGGGTCAATACCTTTGAATGCATCCGGACCTGCAAGCAGGTTGTCAACAAGAGCATCCAGCGTGGACGGTTTCGAGTCGTATGCATTGATATAGGTGCGGAGCATCGGTGTGTCAGCAAGCATTGTCGGTGCGTTAACACTGATGCCGACAACCGGAAGCTCGAAGACATACCACGGAATCTCGCCGCCACCTTTGGACATACCAAAGGACGGACGACTGTTCATAACGTCGAACAACGTGATAACGAGATCCTGACCGGAAACGAATTCGGCAATTGCGTTTTTACCTGCGAAATAAACATTCAGGCTCGGTTTCTCTCCTGCTGCGATCTGTTTTTTGATCTTATCCAGCGGACTCTCGTAGATAAATGCATCAAATCCTTTTTCGATCAGACGGTCACGGAGTTCTTCCGCCGGATTCTTCTTCGCGCCGCCGCCCATTGCAAGCTGCATCAGAGCGTCCATCGGGCCCGGTGCACCTTTGACGTAAACGATCATGATGCGTTTATATTTCTCCGGTGTGATCGGCAGAACGCCTTCATCTTTATATTTTACGAGCGTGATGCAGTCTTTGCTGATTGCATCCGAAACGGCTTTGTGTGCATCGCAACCAACAACAGCGAGTGCCTCCGGAGCCGGAACGATCTCTTCTTTGGCTTTTTTGTTGAGACCCATGTGTGCTTTCAGACCGAGGATGCGGGTGAGCGCTTCGGTCATACGTGCTTCGGTGATCTTGCCGGTCTGATATGCGTCGAGCATGGTTGCGAAGTCCTCGTCCGGATCGTTAAAGAACAGGAACATATCGCAGCCTGCATTGATTGCGGCCGGAAGCATCTCTTTGCGGGTCATACGGTTCGTCATACCAACCATGTGGCTTGCGTCGGTAACAACCATACCGTTGAAACCGAGTTTATCACGCAAAAGACCGGTCATAATCTCCGGACAAAGCGTTGCCGGGAGCAGCTCATCGTCTTTGATCTCCGGTTTGATGCTGCGCATATACGTACGCATCATGATGTGACCGCCCATAATGGCGTCGAGGTCCGCATCGATCAGCGTTTTATAGACTTTGCCGTAGCTTGCCATCCACTCTTCTTCGGTGAGGTCGTTGATGTTGTTGGAGATATGTGCATCACGGAAATCAAGACCGTTGCCCGGGAAGTGCTTCGCTGCGCAGGCAAAACCTTCTACTTCGTGTGCACCTTCGAGATACGCTTTGCTCATTTCGGCAACACGGTCAACGTCATTGCCGAAAGCACGGGCAACAACCTCGGTGTTTTCCCAGTTCTGATGGATATCACAAACCGGAGCAAACGCCATATTGCAGCCCATAGCTGCAGCTTCTACATTGGAAAGGCGGCCGAGCTCGAACGCATACTCTTTTTTATCGGTTGCCGCAATTTTGATGCCCGGTGCGATATACGAGCCGTCTGCCGCTGCGCCGGCACCGCCATTTTCGGTGTTGCACGCAATAATAACCGGAACTTTCGCATATTTCTGCAGGGTACGGTTCTGCATCTGAACTGCTGCAGCCGGCATATGGTTATAGCGGCAGCCGCCAAGGTGGTATTTTTCCATCAGCGTTTTCAGATACTCTTCGTCAACACCTGCCGTCAGCTGGAAAAAGAGCTGTCCGACTTTTTCCTCGTCGGTCATACCGGCAATCGTTTCTTCTACCCAGCGGATATCTTCATCCGAGAGGTAATACGGTTTTGCTTTTAAATCAACCATGATGATTCTCCTTTATGCTATGAAATAAAATACGTTCTCATTCACCGCCGAGATTTTTGAGGAAAGCGTTCTTCTTCTCCTCCTGGTATGCACCGCCGTACGTACCGCCCAGCAATTTTTCAAAGCCGCAGTCGATAAACTCCTGCCAGCTTGCTTTCTCGTTTTTGACGAGGATCGGATAATAATGCACACCGTTTTTCTCTGCCGCAGCGAGATCGCCCGGTGCATCGCCGCACATTAAAACGTGATCGGCTGCATAGCCTTTTTTCAGCAGTTCGCCGATGCAGAAAGCCTTGCTGCCCGCATCCTGTGCGCAGACGACATCCGTATGTTCAAGCAAAGCGTGGCGCTCCCATTCTTCCAAAACGGCACCGAGGTTTGCGCTCGATACGATCGCGATATCTGCACGCTCATGCGCAAAGCTGAGCGCTTCTTTTACCAGCGGATACGGCAGGATCTGCTCTTCCGGAAGCTTTTTGATCGAAGCATTGACCGCCTGGCTCCAGGCAAGCGCTTTTTTCAGCGAAACGGAACCCGGATTTTTGGCAATCGCACGTTCCAGTGCGTTGTTTGAAAGCTCGTCGCTCGTCTCGACCCAGTTAACCAGCACATCGAGATCTTCGATCGCCTTATAAGCCGTGTTGATCTCACAAAGAGCAAGCGAAAGCCCTTTGAAGCGATTGATACCGCGTGTCATCGTATAAAGGTTAACCTCATTCCAGCGCGAAAGAATCGCATCCTTCCACTCGCCGAGGTCCCATTCTTCCACCATGCACGGGCCGAAACAGTTAAAATGTTTGATGTCCATCGTATCCATCGCACAACCGTCACTGTCCACACAAATCAGCCAGTCCTTTTTCTTTTGAAACTCATTCAATGTGCTCACACATTCATCTCCGTTCGATTTGCAGGCATAATCCGCCCACGATACTTATCTTATATTATATAATAAAACCCCGCCTTTTCACAAGGCGGGGTTTTGCTGTTTCTTCTAAAAAAAGTGCATTATTCAATGAATAGTTTAGAAATGTTGCTCTGTCAACGGGTGGTTGCACCGTTACGGTTCAGAATTTCTTTCAGTGCGTTGACCGCTGCGTCGAACGCTTCGTTGCCGTTTTTGTAGACAAAACGTTCCGATCCGATCTCCGTGCGCTCGCCTTCCTGCTCCAGTCCGGCAAGACCTTCGAATATGGTGAGATGCGGTTCGAGCGTCAGCACTTCACCGCCGCGGCGCAGAAAATCTGTAACCACTGCCTCAAGATGACCGTCGCCGTATCCCGAAGGAACGACAGCACCGCTTTTCAGCGCGTCTTTTACGTGCATATAATCGATTCGGTCTTTGAGCAATTCCCACGCCGGAAGGATCTCGACACCGCACTGGATAAAGTTCGCCGGGTCAAAAATTCCGCCGAGCTCGGGCAACGCATCCAAAAGATCTTTTACACGTTCCGCCGTATCGCCATAGATTCCTTTTTCGTTTTCGTGACAGAGTTTTGCGCGGCTGCCTTTTGCGATATCGCAAAGCTTGCCCAGACGCTCGATTACCTCTTCGCGCTCGTTCTGCGCACCGAAAAAGCTGAACATGCGGAATGCATCGGCGCCAAGAATCTCAGCGGCTTCAAGCATCCGTTTAAAGCTTTCTGTATGTGCGCCAAAATCATCTGTGAGTGTGATTTTTCCGGTAGGAGAACCGATCGACCAGACAGCCAGACCGGCATCGTCAAGCATATGCCGTACTTCACGGACTTTTTCGAGGGAAACTTCCGAAATATTTTTGCCGTCCACACCGCGGATCTCCAAAAGTCCGACGTCATTGCGCTTCATCGCGGCAATCTGACCGATAATCATCGGATCGGCTTCATCCGCAAACGCACACAAACGGTATTTCATCGCAAATTCCTCCCCGTTTATTTGTTGTTATTATATGTACCGTTCAGATCTGCAACAACTGCTGCAACGTTTTCTTTGCGGCGGGAAGTTTTTACACGCTCCATCAGCAGCTCGTAGAACAGCTCATCATCAAACGGCAGTTCGATTTCTTTACCCGTCCATGCGGAAAGGTGCATTGCGTTAGAGATGGTCAGGCCGTTGATACCTTCGCTGCCTTCTGCGATCAGCGGCTCGCCGCGCAGAATTGCCGCAGCAAATGCGTTCAGAACACCGACATGCTGTTCGTTTTTGCCGTCGGTCTCAACTTCTCTGAATTCGTTTTTCGGAGAACCGAACGGAACCGTGTTGACTTTCGTGAATTCCGGCTCTGTCATCTCGAGTTCCCAGATATACAGCTTGCCGTCTTCTACAACGAGTTTTGCGCCGTCCATCGTGATTTCAAAGCGGTTGGTGCCCGGTGCATCGCCGGTGGAAGTGATAAAGGTACCGGTTGCGCCGTTCGGATATTCAACGTATGTTGTAACGTCATCCTCTACCTCGATGTCGTGCCATTTGCCGAAGTGCATTTTCGTGTAGACTTTCGTCGGCATACCGCAGATCCACTGCCACAGGTCGAGGTTGTGCGGGCACTGATTCAGCAGAACGCCGCCGCCTTCGCCGGACCACGTTGCACGCCAAGCACCCGAATCGTAATATGCCTGCGGGCGGTACCAGTTGGTGATCAGCCAGTTAACACGGCGGATCTCGCCGTATTTGCCGCTTTTTACGAGTTCGCGCATTTTGCGGTAAACGTGGTCGGTTCTCTGGTTGAACATCATACCGAATTTGACATTGCACTCTGCCGCAACTGCGTTCATCTCTTTAACCTGTTTGGTATAAACGCCTGCCGGCTTTTCGCTCATAACGTG
>JBGUUS010000137.1:0-4498 GCA_045133675.1 Oscillospiraceae bacterium
GACAGCAAAAGCCGGGATATCGGATATGTATCTGCAGGCGATATTGAAGGCACTCGGCATCTGCTATGTAGCACAGCTGGCGTCCGATGCGTGCCGCGATGCCGGACAAACGGCAATTGCCGGAAAGATCGAACTTGCCGCAAAAGCGGCGGTCGTCGTTTTGTCGCTTCCGATGTTTACGGAAGCCGCCGAAACAGCTATTGGCTTGCTGCGCTGATTCTGTTTGCGGCATTCTGGGTGATAAGCGGTGTCGGTGCAGCGGCACAGACGGAAGAGATCTATCGCGAAAGCGGAGCGGACGAACTCGCGGAAAATCTGCCGCAGGAGATGCAGGACACACTCGATGCGCTTGATATTACGGTATCCGATGCAGAATCCCTGCTTTCGCTTTCACCGGAAGCACTTTTGGCCGAGGTGTGGGAAAGTGTTTCCGGCGGAATATCGTCGCCGGTCAGGATGCTGGCGTCGGGAGTTGGTCTGGCGCTTTTGTGTGCATTGTTCGTGCAGTTCGGTTCTTCGGTGAGAGAAGGTGCATACCGCAGTCTTTTCGATACGGCGGCGGTTGTGTTTGCATCGGCGCTGGTTTTGCCTGCGGCAACATCGCTTTTTGAAGCAGGTACAGAGATGATGCAGCAGCTCGGCGCTTTTCTGACAGCATTCGTTCCGGTGTACGGCGCGGTTCTTGCTTCTTCCGGACAACCGGTCCAGGCGGCAGTTTCGGATGGTGCGCTCGGCATAGCCGCGCAGGTCGTATCAGCGGTAAGTTCTTCGGTTTTGACACCGCTTCTGACGGTATATCTCGCGATTGGGATCGCAGGTTCTCTTTGCCCGGGCCTTCGGATGGATGGCGTTACCGCAGCAGCGAAAAAGATTGTGACCGGTACTTTGGGTGTGATGATGACTGTGTTTACGGCGGTATTGACGCTAAAAGGCACGCTTGCGCAAAGCGGCGACGGCGCACTTTTGAAGACGGTTAAATTTGTGTCAGGTGCGCTTTTTCCTGTTGTCGGCGGTGCGGTGGCAGAGTCGGTTTCTTCTGTGCAGGGAAGTATGAATCTGATTAAAGGAAGTATCGGCGGATTTGCCTGTGTGGCACTTTTGCTGCTGATTCTGCCTCCGGTTATATCGCTTTTGCTCCATCAGGGTGCACTCAGTCTTGCGGCGGCAGCGGCACGTTTTTTACAGGCGGATACATTGGCATCTCTTTATAAAAGCACAGCGGAAGCAATTTCACTGTTAAGCGGCCTTTTGGTGATGACCGGAATCATGCTGTTTTTGACGATGGGCATTTTGATGCGTGCGGCAGGAGGGTGAAAAAATGGATGGAATCCGGATGACGGCAGCGGCGCTCTGCATCACGGTTGCGGTTACGGCAATTTTACTGCTGCTTTTACCGAACGGGAAATACCGCGGTGTGATGCAGTTTTCGATCAGCTTATTTTTACTGTGCGGTTTGATTGCGCCGTTTGTAAAAGCGGACTTTTCGTTTTCGTTCACGCTTCCCGAAGCGCAGATGCAGGATAGGAGAGAAGAAACCGCCGAAGCGGTGGAACGGTATTTTCTCGCGATGACAAAAGAGAGGATCGAAAACGTACTTTGCGACGGGCTGAAAGCGGGTGGGTATTCTTTTGAGAAGATCGCGGTTAAAATACATACGGAAAACGAACAGAGCATATATATCAAGCAAATCACCGTAATCGGAGCAAAAGAAGAAGAGATCGCGGCGATCCGGTCGTATATTCTTGCGCAAAGCGGTGTTGAGCCGGATTTTATACCGTAACGGAGGAAGATATGGATATCGGAAAATGGATTCCGGAAGGAAAAATGAAAAAAGTGATCCTTATAGCCGGGATTGTCGCGGCGGCACTGCTTGTACTTTCCGTTGTAATGCCCGAGGCAAAACCGGAAGAAGCGGCAGATTTGCAAAAGAATACCGACGAAGAAACAGCACGGTATGAGACAGAACTCTGCGAACGTGTACAGCGCATTGTGTCGCTGATAAAAGGTGTCGGTGCGCTCGATGTAACAGTAACACTCGAAAACAGCATTGAATACATCTATACAAAAGAAGAAAAGAGTGACAGCAATGTCCGAAACGATGGCGATGAAGGCGTATCGAAGTCGGCATCATCCGAGGAAAAGCTGATTCTTGTTGAAGATGCAAACGGTCGTAAAACCGCACTTTTGCAGAAAATGATCCTTCCGGCGGTACGCGGCGTTGTGGTGGTATGTGACGGCGGTGATGATCCGCAGGTGGTAAACGCGGTGACCGAAGCAGTAAAAACGGCACTCGGCATTCGCTCAACACAGGTTTTTGTAGCAAAACGCGCCGAAAAAGCGGCGTAATGATAAAAAGGAGTTGCAGGAATGAAAGCACATATTATCGTTGGGAAAAAACAGATCATCATCGCGGCGTTGGTGCTGCTTCTCGGCGCGGCGGTGTACCTGAACTGGCAGATGACGGAGATTCCGGCTGTGCCGGATGCCGCGGTGGATGCAGAGCTTAGCGGTCTGCTTGCAGAAACGCAGGAGACAGCCGGCGAAGCGCAGAATCAGCCGCAGGAAAACGAAACGGAGACAAAGGTTTTGGGCGAAGCGGCGTTTGTCAACGCAGAGATGCTGAGCAGTGATGCATATTTTGCCTCCGCCCGGCTTGCAAGAAGCAAAGCACGCGACGAAGCCATCGAGACGATTTCCGCAGTGCTGAACGACGACGCATTGAGCGAAGCGGATAAACAGGCAGCAAGCAGCAAAGCGGTAAGCCTTACGGATGTGATCGAAGCCGAAAGCAGGATCGAAAACCTGATCAAAGCGAAAGGCTTTGCCGACTGCATGGTTTATATCACGGATGGCGGTGCAAGCGTTGTTGTAAAAAGTGACGGATTGACACAGGACCAGGCGACGCAGATCAAAAATATCGTTGTGAGCGAAGGCGATATCCGCGGTGAAAATATATCGATCACGGAAATAAAATAAAGGTTGTCTGTTTGCGATTTTGTGGTATAATATACACAGGGATTCCCTGTGTATATTTTTTTATGCACATAAAAGACGGGTAATTATGCGTGGTATATACCGACGCTTAGATTAAAACGGAGGTGCCTTTCCATGACGAAAAACACACCGCAGGCACAGAACAGCCTGCATATCAGACAGTCCGTTATTGAGACGATCGTAGCAGAAAAAGTACAGGAGATCGACGGTGTTTATGAGCTTGCTGCACTGAAAGAAAAAGGTGCTGGCAAAGTTCGTACGCGTTTTTCCGCTGAAGCGGTTCAGCTGGATATCGGCGTAACGCTTTATGAGAATGCAAAACTGCGTGAAACTTGCGACCAGATTCAGCAGGCAATCAAAGATGCAGTACAGACCATGGCAAACATTGCGGTTTCGAAAGTAAACGTATATGTTGCAGGCGCTGTCGCCAAAGACGAATAAACCATATCAGGAAACAGAGGAATTTTGAAATGATGACAAGACACCAGATGCGCGAAGCTGCGTTCCTTCTGACGTTTGAGAGAATTTTCAACACCGATTCGATCGATTCGGTCATTGAAACCGCAAAAGAATGTGAGACCGTTGAGATCGACGAGCGTGTAATCGCATGGGTCACCGGTATTGATGAGAAGAAAGCAGAAATTGACGCACGGATTGAAAAGCATCTGAAAAACTGGACGCTTTCGCGTATCTCGAAAGTATCGCTCGCTGTTTTGCGCGTTGCGGTATATGAGCTTTTGTTCGTCGAGGACATGGAGACGAACGTTTCTATCAGTGAAGCAGTTAAAATTGCGCAGGATTACAGCACGAAAGAGGACGTCTCGTTCATCAACGGCGTGCTCTCCGGTGTAGCAAAATCTCTGGCATGATGAAAGCGGTTCTCGGAATCGATACGAGCAACTATACCACTTCGGCGGCGCTTTACTGCGAGGACAAAACGATGTTTTCGCAGAAAAAGCTTTTGCCCGTGGCGGAAAACGAAAAAGGACTCCGGCAGAGCGACGCGGTGTTTTCTCACGTCAAACAGCTGCCGGAGGTGATTGGACGTCTTTTTGAAGAAAAAGATGTTGAAGTCACCGCTGTCTGTGCATCGGTTTCGCCGCGCCCGGTAGAAGGCTCGTATATGCCGGCATTCCTGGTTGGAAAAGGAACGGGCGAAGCGATTGCGGCGGCAAAAAACGTGCCGTTTTATGCATGTTCCCATCAGGAAGGTCATATTATGGCGGCGCTTTTTTCGGCGGGTGTTCTGCATCTTCGCAAAGAGCCGTTTTATGCGTTTCACGTCTCCGGCGGCACGACAGAGTGCCTGCGGGTAACACCGGTTGAAGGCGGTTTGTTTTCGATCGAGCTGGTTGCAAAAACACTCGATTTAAACGCCGGTCAGCTCGTCGACCGTGTCGGTGTTATGCTCGGCCTCCGTTTTCCGTGCGGCATGGAGCTGGACAGGCTGGCGCAGAGCTGTACAGTAAAGGTGAAAGCAAAGGCTTCGATGGACGGTGTGAAC
>JBGUUS010000138.1:0-4648 GCA_045133675.1 Oscillospiraceae bacterium
CGATATCGTACGTCTTTGCATCCGGGCGCAGCAGATATGCCGCAAGTTCCGCATCAAAGAAGATCTTCGTCTGTGCAAATCCGAGCGTGCGCGCTTCTTTATAAAGTGGCTTTGCGCCGAAGGTATAAACCGTTTTATCCGCAAACAACACTTTCAGCACATCCGCGCGGTTTTTCGCAGAGACGGAAGCTGCTTTTTCGCCATCCGTCAGCATCAGACCGCCGTCCGCGCCGTTTAACAGATAAGCCGCATCGGCGGCGAGCACCTCTTCAACCGGTGCTGCTTTTACAGCGATGCAGGAGACCTCAACTTCCGAAACCTGCTCTTCTGCCGGTGCCGTTTCGTCCGGATCGATACCGAATTTTGCGTAGAAGCTGTTGAGCTCCAGCTCACGGAAGAGTTTGTTGAGCGCGGCTTTGTCCGGATCTTTCGGCTGATACGTGCTCAGATTCCGATCGATCGGTGCATCCTGCACGATCGTCGCGAGCTGTTTTGAAAGAAACGCCATATCTCTGCCTTCGGCAAGCTTGCGCTGAACCGACGGTGTCACCTTGCGCTCTTCATCCGAAAGCGCATACAGTTCTTCGACCGTACCGTAATTCTGAACGAGCGCGGTCGCCGTTTTTTCGCCGATGCCTTTGACACCCGGGATATTGTCGGAGCTGTCGCCCATCAGACCTTTCAGGTCAATGATCTTGATCGGCTCAAAGCCGAATTCTTCGATGAATTTCTGCGGGGTATAGAGCGTGTTTTCTTTCGTGCGGACGAGTTCAACCGAAACGTGCTCTTTTACAAGCTGCAGACAGTCGCGGTCGCCCGAAACAACGATGCAGTCATCGCCGTTTTTCGCGCACTCCGCCGAGAGCGTGCCGAGGATATCGTCACCCTCAAAACCCTCACAGCCGATCACCGCATAGCCGAGTGCGGTGAGAATCTCTTTGATCAGCGGCAGCTGCATCCGAAGCTCATCCGGCATACCGTGGCGGTTTGCCTTATATTCGGTGTACTGCTCGTGGCGGAAGGTACGGCGCGATACGTCAAACGCCACAGCCACCGCGTCCGGCTGATGCTCCTTTAAAAGCTTCAGCATGATATTCAAAAAACCGAAAATGGCGTTGGTGAACACACCGTCCTTCGTGGTGAGCAGACGCACGCCGTAAAACGCGCGGTTTAAGATACTGTTTCCGTCGATCGCCATCAGTTTCATTTTTTCGCCCTCTTTCGGTTGCATAAATTCGATCTTTCCTGTAAAATAGACAGGGGTATACAAATTGATTATACCACGAACTAATTTCAATATCAATCAGAAAAAAGAGGGATTTCATTTTGCATAAACTCACCATCGGATCCGTATCCGTCGACAAAACGGCCGTTTTGGGCCCAATGGCATCTGTCGCCGACTATGCCTACCGCGAGATGTGCGCGCGCTGCGGCGCTTCTTATACCGTAAGCGAAATGGTGAGCGCAAAAGCGCTCTGCTACGGCGACAAAAAATCGCTGACACTGATGCGCCGCTGCAGCGGTGATTCCCCGTTTGTGATCCAGCTGTTCGGCGATGACCCGGCATTTATGGCGCGTGCCGCAAAAATGCTTTTGCCGTATGAGCCGCAGATGATCGATATCAATATGGGCTGTCCGGTTCCGAAAGTTGCCGGCAACGGCAGCGGCTGTGCCCTGATGAAAGATCCGCAGAAAGCCGCCGCGATCACCGCCGCTGTTGTCGATGCGGTGGATATTCCCGTAACCGTAAAATTCCGCAAAGGCTGGGACGGCCAGAGCGTCAATGCGCCGGAATTTGCAAAACTGATGGAAAAAGCCGGTGCCTCGGCCGTTGCGATCCACGGACGTACCCGTCAGCAGATGTACCGTCCGCCGGTCGATCGCGATATCATCCGTGCGGTAAAAGAATCCGTCTCGATCCCGGTTATCGGAAACGGCGGCATCACCGATGCAATCAGCGCAAAATCGATGTACGATGAGACCGGATGCGACCTTATCATGGTTGCACAGGGCAGCTACGGCAAGCCTTGGATCTTCTCGCAGATCGCCGCATATTTAAATGACGGCACCCTGCTCCCGGACCCGGATGTCGATACGCGCATGGACCTCATGCTTGAACACGTCGCACTTGCGATCGAGGACAAAGGCGAACACACCGCGATGATGGAATCGCGCCGTACCGCCGGATTCTATATCAAAGGCTTACGCGGCGCCGCACAGTTCCGTGCCGACTGCAGCAAGCTCGAAAGCTACGCGGATTTAAAAGAGCTCACAAAGCTCATCCGCAACGCCGCAAAAGAAACCGAAGAATAAACACATTCAAAACAGTCAAAAAGCTGTGCAGAAACTCTGCACAGCTTTTTCGTTTATACTTTGATTCACCAAAACCGGTTTCCTCTTACCAAAGGTCGGCCAGCATCCAAAGCAGGCTTCTCGAAGGCGAGGTCCAGATTTCTTTGTACGTACAGTTGTTGCCCTGCGGCCAATACGGCTCATCGGTATTGCCGTAAGATTCCATACCGACCGGCATTTCGCCGCAAAGCTCGCCGGAGGAAAGCGCATACTGCTGGCAATACCGCGTGCCGTGACCGTAGATGATCGACTGCACGAACGGGTTCTTGCCGCAAATCCAGTAGAACTGCTCCAGCGCGATCTGCAAAAGCTCGCTGTCGCCGAAATAATTGCCGAGCATCGAAGCCGCTTTGCCGGATTCGAGCTGTACCGCCGCATTGCCGCGGAAGCTGAACCATACCGGATGACAGCGCACATAGAACGTATCGTTGAGTTTTACACCGCTCTTGATCTGTTCGACCCAGTTTTCATATTCTTCTTCGTATTTGCATCCCATGTTCATGCGGATGAACAGATCGGCATCCTTTGTCTCTTCCAGCGAATAGACACCCGACGGAACCAGTCCGTACGGCGCGGAATACGCCATGAGATCTTTCAGATACTGCGCATACAGCTTCATCGATGCTTCCCATTTTTCACAGTCCGGGTGCTCTTTCTGCGTCTCACAAAGCAGGAGCATCGCGCGCATAAACAGGTGCTCACGCGACTGATGATTGAAATGCTGCGGATATTTCTTTGTCTTATCGCGATAGAAGAAACCGCTGATCGGGATGCCGGCTTCTCCGGTCTCCTGACATTCCAGAACAAGATCCGCAAAACGGCGCGCATCCGCGGCATATTCTTCCTTCTGTGTTACCGCAAACAGCCGCGATGCCGCGATCGATGCGTATGCGTAAAATTGCGATTCACCGGACGGATACGTATGTTCACCGCGAACCTCGGTCGGGTAATAGCCTTTTTCTCCGTATTCTTTCATCGCAAACGCATAGTCCTCCTGGGCGATCGTCACGATGTAATCGGCTCTGCCGCGGTCGCGCGCTTTCAGCACAGCACCGGCGTGTGCCAAAACCGCCGCACTGATAAAGTTATCCAGCGGATGGTTGTGCACACGTACTGTCGGGATATCGTCAAAGGTTCCGATCAGGTTATCGGTATAGCGCACCGCACCGACACTCGTTGCGCGGTATCCGTCGCCAAAACGCGTGCGGAGCATGAAATCAAGACCCCATTCGCCCTCTTCCATCAGGCGCAGCGCCAGCTGTGATGCCGGATCCATACGTTCAGCCAGCTCAAACAGCGACTGCGTGATTTCCATGCTCTGTGCCGCAAACTGCGACATATCACCGGCATCGTGCCAGCCGCCGTTGAAAACAAGCGTTTTGCCGTCGTGTTCGGCGAACATATCGTGATGGCAGGAAAGATGCACGCCCGGAACCGCATAACCGCAGCGCTGTGCAAACAGATAGCTGATCGTCTTCCAGATCGCATCCTCGATCACGTCTTTGGAAACCGGGAACCAATCGCTCGCGACCGTTCCGGCTTCGATCCGGTAAATGCCTTCTTCGGTCACCTCCGAAAAATCGAGCAGGCCGAAAGCGCCTTTTTCGTTTTCGATTTGCTGTACTGCGCCTTCGTATGCAACCGTTCCGTCCTCTTTTTTGAGGCAGAAGCGGTCGGCTTTCGCCGTGATCAGTGCTGCTTTCGCACCGGCGGTATCGTATCCCGCGGTCGAATAGATCACCGTTTCATACGGCGGGCACCATCCTTTTGCGTGGTCCGGTGTCTCAACCGTCTCCACCGCGATATCATCAAAGTAATAGAGCTCCTCTTTTCCGGACGCACCGTTATAACCCTTCATAAAGGTATAAAAAATAATCTCTGTTACGCAGTCGCGCGGCAGATCCTGGAACTCCCATACGACATGGTTGTAAACGTGGTTTTTCAGATTGACAACGTGGAAGCCCTCGCGCCAGTATTTGTCCGGCAGTTTTTCTTTGCCGTCATTATAGATCGTGATGATACAATGGACATTGTCGTTATCCGGAAAATCCGGTTTGATCCGGCAGGAGAACCGGTTATACTCCTCCCAGTTTTCGCGGTCGATTTTGATGTGCGTCCGTGCGGTCGAATAGTTCGTATACGGAGCCGGGCTCTGGATACCGTCCGGCCACGCCTCGGAACGAAACGGCGCTTTCATATACAAAGCGGTATTTCCGTTTACACCGGCACCTTCCTCCAAACCGACCGTTGCCGATCCGGAAGCGCTGACGCCTTCCATCGTACCGTTGCTCCACAC
>JBGUUS010000139.1:0-4738 GCA_045133675.1 Oscillospiraceae bacterium
TGGCGGAATGGCATACGCGCTAGCTTGAGGTGCTAGTGTCGGTACACGACGTGTGGGTTCAAATCCCATCCTTCGCACCATGAAAAAAGCGATTGCATTTGCAATCGCTTTTTTCAATTAAATCCGTCCTATCGGACGGAATAAATCCACCTGCGGTGGATGAAATCACTTCGTGATGAAATCCGACTTCGTCGGGAGATTTGGGACGGATTTAATTTCATCTGCATCAGCAGATTTCATCCGAACAGAGTGAGGATTTCATCGCGCCTTGCGCGATTTCATTGAAATCTCTGCTTCATCGGATGAAGAGCTTCTACCTCACCGATATAACACATAATCCGCCAATAAAAAAGCCGCGCACAGATCAGTCAAAATCTGTGCGCGGTTTTCTCTTATTCTGTTATTCTCCCAGTGCCTTTTTCAGCGCCGGGTAGATCGTCTGTGCCATCGAGAACTGGCCAAGATCGTTCGGGTGCAGGAAATCCACCGCATAGAGGTCGCGGTATTCCGGCGTGAAGAAATCGTGGCTGTCGACAAAGTATACGTTTTCGTCACCGACTGCTTTCGCCTTTTCGTACGTCTCGCGGACGACGGCAATGCGGCGCTCGTCATCCTCGGTCGGGTCCGCATAAAACGGGTGCGTTACGAAAATGACCGGGAGTTCGGGCTGTGCCTCACGGATGACCTTGAAAAACGGCTCATGCGTCGCCTTTAAATGCTCGGCGCTCGGCGAGTTATAGTCGTAGTCCATAATGAAGCAGGACAGCTCGCACGATGCGATATACTGTGCCACTTCCCGCTCGCCCAGCGCACTGCCCGAAAAGCCGAAGCCGCGGCAGTCCGCATCCACGGCGCGCGCCAGCAGATTGACAAAAGCATTTGCAGGACGGGACACGCATCCGCCCTGTGTGATGGACGAGCCGTAAACCGCGATCGGTTTGTGCGTGCGCTTTGTCGGCACGCCGACACGGTCGGTCGGTTTGAAGCCGACGGTTACATCGTGGATACCCGAATAAAGCGGCAGGTGGATCAGCACTTCTTTGACGCCTTTGGGCAGTTTTAAAACGCCTTCGTTTTTCTCGGGATTATTCGCGAAAAACTGCATCTGTACGCCGACGTATTTGCGGTCACTTCCCGTTCCGACATACGTATCGACGCCGAAAACGCCGCGGTCGCAAAAATGCGGCATACCGAGAACCGGCTCGCGCAAAATCACGGTGAGGTAAATCTCATCCGCATCGGTTGCAAAACGGATCGAGCCGCCGGAGGTGCACTTGGCAAGCTGGCGCACCGCCTCGGAATACGTTTCCTTCTTCGTAACGTCCAGGCGGTAGTATTCGCCGCCGTTTTCCTTCGGGTCGGTGATACCGCCGAGCGCAAACGGTGCTTTGCGGCAGTTTATGTGGCAAAAGCCGTTTTCGTCCGCGGGTGTCGGCGCAAAATCCGACACCGGGCGCAGCTTTTCTTCAAGCGATTCGCCGCTTTGAAACAGCGGACCGAGTGCAAATTCCATACCGGTTCTCCTTTCGGCTTTCGCCGGGATTTTTTTACAGGGATGCGATCTCGCGCAGGCGCTCGATGATCGGCAGGTGCTGGGTGCACAGACCTTCGCATTTGCCGCACGCGATGCATTCAGCCGCTTGATCCTTCTTGATACCCCAGTGGCCGCTCATACGGTCGGTGATTGCATTGGTGTTGCCGCCGCAGAGGATCGCCTGGTTATACGAATCCATGTATTTCGGGATCTCGATGCCTTTCGGGCAATGGTTGCAATAGCCGCAGGAGGTGCACAGGTCGTTAAAGCCGGCGCCTTTGCTCTCGAGCTGGGCAATGACTTCTTTTGCCGGGAGCTCTTTGAGGCCTTCAACCGCTTTAACTGCGTCGTCAACGTGCGCTTTGGTGGTGCAGCCGGCGAGCGTTACGGTGATCTCTTTATGGGATGCGACAAAGCGGAGAGCCGCCTGTGCAACGTTTAAATCGGTGCCTTCGGTGAGATAACGGAAGGTTTCCGGATTCTGCGGAATGAGACCGCCGCCCAGCGGGTTCATAACGACAACGCCCATGCCTTTTTCGTGTGCCGCTTCAATGCCGCTCTGGCGGAAGCGATAGTTCAGCGCGTTATAGCCCAGGAGCATACCTTTGAACTTATCGGTTGCAACAACCTGCTCAACGTCCGCACCCTGCAGATGTGCCGAGAAAACGATGTTTTTGATGAGACCTTCGCGTTTTGCTTCCTCAAAGAACGGATACAGCGCGTCGCACTGCTGGTGATATTTCTCGAGAGTGAGAATGCACCACAGGTGATAGAAATCGAGGTGGTCGGTCTTTAAGCGCGTGAGCGTGGTTTCAAGACGGCGGCGGAAATTATCACGGGTTACTTTTCCGTCCTCGCCCGCTTTGCGGACCGCGTTGAAGTTCGTTTTGGAAGAAATATAGATCTGATCGCGCGGCAGCTGAGAAAGCGCAATGCCGGTGATCTCCTCGCTCTTATCCTGGCAGTAAAACGGTGCGGTATCGAAGTAGTTGATGCCTTTTTCAAAAGCATACAGCGGGACTTGAGCACATTCTTCGAGTCTGCCTGCCGAGATGAGGTTGTCGTCATAGCGCATCGTGCCGAGGCCGACTGCCGAAACCTTCATGTCCGTGTTGCCATACTGTTTGTAATACATAATACTCCTCCTGTATTGCCCTTTCTTCGGGAATTATTTTACTTCATTTAAATGGATGATGCGGTTTTGATCCGGAACAACGCAGCGTGCGCGCTCTTCCTCGCTCAAAGCTTCGAGCAGCTCATCCACAAAGCCGTGCGCCCAGAAGAGATTGTCCGGATGTTCAAAATACGTGCTGTGGTGCTGGATGATCACGCGCTTCGGGCCGATCATACGGATGAACTTCACCGCGTTTTCGACACCCATATTGTGCTCGGTCGGCGAGACGAACAGCACGTCGATATCCTTCATCTCAAAATGCTCTTCAAGCAGCATGGTGTCGCCCGGCTGATAGAAATTAAGGCCGCCGAAGGTGAAGCGATAGCCGCAGTCGAGCGTGGAAGCGCCGCTGTATACGCTGCCGCCGATATGACCGTGGATCGCGCGGAAGCACGAAACCGGCATGCCGGAAAGATCGAACGAATCGCCCGGTTTTGCAAAAATACTGCGCTCGGCCAGACCTTCGATACCGCGCGCCTTTTCCTCACAGCTTTTCGGGATCACGAAGCGGCAATCGCCGTTTTCCAGCAGGATTTTAACCGTTGCGGTGGAAAAATGGTCTTCGTGTTCGTGGGTGATCAAAAGCCAGTCGAGCGACCGCGCCAATTCGGTCAGGTCAACGCTTGGCGGCTGGATGCGCTCGCCGAGTGTGAGATCGAGATCGGTTGCAATCATCTTTTCGCCGTCACAAAAAATAAAGCCGTCGTTGCCCTGCCAGAGGACGGCCGGCGTTTTCGCGTTTTTCAGCTGTTCAAGCAGGCTCATATTCTCCTCGCCTTTCTTTCAACAAAATCGTTATCTGTATTGTACCATACCGCTCATCAAAACGCAAACGGTCCGCCTTTAAAAAAGACGGACCGTTTATCATCTTCGATACCCTGTTTTACATTACAGCAGAATTGCCTTGCGCCATTCGGCGGTCTGGTCCTTTGTCGGAACTTTGACATCGCGCATCAGATAGCTCTTGCCGATGTTCTTCCATTTGACCGCGCCGATATCGTGGTACGGCATGATCTCCGCATCCTCAATGTTCGGATATTTTTCTCTGACCGCACGGATCGCGGCAAAGTGCTCATCTGTATCGTTGACACCCGGAATGATCGGGCAGCGGACGATAACCGGCTTGTTGAGCTTTGCAAGCAGATCGAGACTTCTGAGAATCGGCTCGTTCGGTGCGCCCGTGTATTTTTCGTGCAGAGCGCTGTCGTAAAGCTTATAGTCGAACAGGAAGAGATCGACGTATTCGCAGAGCGCGGTCAGGCGCGCTTCGTTGAGCATACCGTTTGTTTCCACGCAGGTGTGCAGACCTTCCGCCTTGCAGGCTTTGAGCATTTCCAGCAGGAAATCAAACTGCATCGTAGCCTCGCCGCCCGAGAAGGTGACGCCGCCGCCGCTTTTGCCGTAGTACATCTTGTCGCGAAGAACCGTCTTCATAACTTCTTCGACCGTGTACGTCGTGCCGATCACGGTGATGGCAGCCGCCGGACAAGCCTTCTGACAAGCGCCGCAGAGCGTGCATTTGCTCTCGTCAAAGGTGTGCTCGCCGGTTTCCGGGTTGATGCGGTGCGCGCCGTTTGGACAGGTTTTCTCACAAGCGCCGCAGGAGGTGCACGTAACCGTGTTGACGCTCAGCTGCGGATCCGGCGAAAACGACTCCGGATTGTGGCACCACGCGCAGGAGAGGTTGCAGCCTTTCATAAAGACGGTGGTGCGGATGCCCGGACCGTCGTGCAGAGAGAAGCGCTGGATGTTAAAAAGCGTTCCCGTAACTTGTGCCATAATCAGAACTCCTCAACCGTTGTACGGAGCAGCAGCTCGTGCTGAACCGCCGGATCCAGCTCAACAAAGCGAGCCGAGAAGCCGCCGATGCGGACGAGCAGGTTCTTATAGCGCTCCGGATGGATCATTGCCTGCTCGAGGTCATCTTTGCCGACAGCCGAGAGGTTGGTCTGTGCGCCGTTGTTTTCATAGAAGATCTCAAGCAGCATCTTGATCTTGTCGAAGTTGTTGTTGAGCAGGTCTTTGTTGAA
>JBGUUS010000140.1:0-18055 GCA_045133675.1 Oscillospiraceae bacterium
ACAGGGAAAACTGCGAGATCGCGTTTTTCGGAGGCAGCTTTACGGCGATTCCGAAAGAGCAGATGCTTTCGTATTTAAAAATCGCACAGCCGTTTTGCGGCGAAGGCGGTTTTGGCGGCATCCGTGTTTCGACAAGACCGGATGCGGTTGAAGAAGAGATCCTCTTACTGCTGAAGGAGCACGGCGTTACGGTGATCGAACTCGGCGCACAGTCGATGCGCGATGAAGTGCTTATAAAAAACGGGCGCGGTCATACCGCAAAAGATGTCCGCGATGCCGCAAGGCGGGTGAAAGCAAAGGGCTTTTCGCTCGGGCTGCAGATGATGGTCGGTCTTCCGGGAGATACAAATCCCGGCGATGCGCTTTTTACCGCAGAGGAACTGATCGCACTGAAACCTGATTTTGTCCGGATCTATCCGGCGGTCATTCTGCCGCGTACGCAGATGGCAAAGTGGTTTCAAAACGGCGAATATATCCCGATGGAACTCGATACTGCCGTTTCGGTTTGCGCGGAGCTGCTGCTTCGTTTTGAAGCGGCAAAGATTCCGGTGATCCGCCTCGGTCTGCACGATTCGCCCGATGTAGCGCAAAACCACATCGGCGGGATCTATCATCCGGCGTTTCGCGAGCTGTGCGAATCGAAAATCTGGCTTGACCGGATGACGGCACTGCTCGCCGATCAGCAAAAAGGCAGTTATGCATTCTTTGTGCCGGTCTCCTGCGTTTCAAAAGCTGTGGGACAGCACAGAACCAATATAAAAAAATTACGGGAAGCAGGGTATACCGCGCGTGTGTGCGGCGACCCGACGCTTCGTTTTGATGAAATCAAGCTGAAGGGAGGCGTTTGACAATGATCTTAAAATATCTGGAACTGAGCGGCTTTAAATCGTTCCCGGACCGCACCCGTATCGAATTCGGCAGCGGCCTTACAGCGGTTGTCGGTCCAAACGGAAGCGGCAAGAGTAACATCAGCGATGCGGTTCGCTGGGTTTTGGGCGAACAGTCCACCAAGACGCTCCGCGGCGAAAAGATGGAGGACGTCATTTTCTCCGGTACGAAATCGAGAAAAGCACAGGGCTTTGCCGAGGTTTCGCTGATCATTGACAATACCGACCGTACACTCGGTGTCGATTCCGATGAAGTTGTTGTAACCCGCCGTTACGACCGTTCCGGCGACAGCGAATATATGCTCAACCGATCCACCGTCCGCCTGCGCGATATCCAGGAGATTTTCATGGATACCGGTCTTGGCCGTGACGGCTACTCTCTGGTCGGTCAGGGCAGAATCGCCGAGATTGTACAATCCAAAAGCACACAGCGGCGCGAGATCTTCGAAGAAGCAGCAGGTATCGCAAAATTCCGTTATCGCAAAAACGAGGCGGAACGCAGCCTTACCCGCGCAGAAGATAATCTGGCGCGGCTGCGTGATATTGTAAGTGAGCTGGAAAACCGGCTCGAACCGCTAAGAATTCAGGCTGAAAAGGCAAAGCGCTATATCGAGCTTTTTGCCGAAAAGAAAAAGCTTGAGATTTCGATCTGGACACAGTCGATTGACCGCGCCAACCGCGAACTCAAAGACCAGTCCGACCGCTTGTTGGTCTATACGCAAAAGCGCGACGCTTTGTTCAAAGAGATTGAAGAGACTGAGCAGAAGATCCAGCAGGCGTTCGAAAGAATGCAGCTTTGCAACGTAAAAATGGATGAACTCCGCCGGGAACGCGATACGCTCAACGAACTGATCGCGTCGCGCGGTTCGGACATCGCCGTTTACGAAAACGATATCCGGCATAACACCGAACAGATCAAAAAGGCCGAGAAAGAACTCGCGCAGATCACAACCGGTGCCGAACAGCTCCGTCTCCGTCTGGAAACCAGCCGGAAAGAAGCCGAAACCGTTGCCGGGGACATCAAAGCGATCGCCTTTGAAGAGAGCGCCATCGAAGAACAGCGTGCCGCACTGCGCGTACAGACAGAGGAAAACAGCAGGGAAGAAACCGAGCTGCTCAACGCGATCCATGCACTCAGCATGGAAAAAGCAGCTTCGCAGATGGAAATCAACTCTGCAAAAGATATGATCGAACAGCTTCATTCCGACGCAAAACGCCGCGAGGAAGCGGCCGAAGCACTCCGCCGTGATGCCGCACAGTATCGCGAGCAGATGAACACGGCGCGTGCACTGATCAAAACGATCACGGATAATGCGCTGAGCATGACGAATACGCAGAAAGGTCTGCGTATGAAGCTCGATACCCGCGAGCAGAAGCTGACCGCAATGAAGCAGGATGTCGACCGGATGCAGCGTGCCGTATCCGAACGCCGTCAGAAGCAGGAGCTCCTGCGCGCGATGGAGCAGAGCCTGGAAGGTTACGGCTTCAGCGTAAAAGAGGTACTGAAACGTGCGAAAAACGGCGTGCTCCACGGCGTTTGCGGCACAGTTTCGCAGATCATCAAAACAGATGACGAGTATGCGATCGCTATCGAAACGGCAATCAGCGGCGCTTTGCAGAATATCATCACGGAAAACGAAAACGATGCAAAAGCGGCAATCCGCCTGCTTGACCGCGAAAAACTCGGCCGTGCGACATTTCTGCCGATCACATCCGTTCGCGGCAGCCGCTTGACGGAAACCGGCCTTGACCGCTATGCGGGTTACGTCGGTCTTGCCGCGGATCTCGTGCAGTATGACGAGCGCTACCGTGGCATTATCGATTCACTGCTTGGCCGCGTTGTTGTTGCCGATGACCTCGATACCGCCTCGCTGATCGCGAAAAAGTATCAGTATAAATTCCGTGTTGTCTCGCTCGACGGCCAGGTTATTAACGCCGGCGGTTCGTTCACGGGCGGTTCCCGCAACAAATCCACCGGCCTTTTGAGCCGTAAAAACGAGATTGATGCACTTGGCAAAGAGATCGACACCCTGCGTAAAAAAGCGGATACCGCCGCGGCACAGATGCAGTCGGTCGAGCAGGAGGCAAACCGCCTGAAAGCGGAACTCACTGCCGCCGAAGCGGAACTCGTTACGATGAACGAAGACCGCATCCGTGCCGAGAGTGAGGAAAAACGTCTCCTCGGTATGATCGCAAAAACCGAAGAGCAGCTTTCCGATATGCAGGCTGACGAAGCGCGCCGCGTATCCCGCGAAAAATCGCTGAACGACACGGTTGCCGCCGCTGAGAAAAAGATGCGGCAGATCGAAGCTCTGCAGAGCGAAAAACAGACCGCGATCGATGCGCTGCGCATAAAACTGTCGCACGTTTCGACCGAGCGTGAAAAGCTCCGCGATGCGGCGCTCGAATTTGCAGAACAGCGCACGATGCGCACGCAGGAACTCGCGCTTTTAAAACAGCGCATCCAGATCACGGAAGAAAATCTCAACTCCGATTCGGATAATGCAAAACGCTATACCGAGCTCTGCAACGCGCTGAAAGCGCAGAACGAAGAACTCAACCGCAAGATCACCGCACTTCGCGACGATACCGCGTCGATGCTTGCGCGTATCCAGGCGATCGGAACGGAGATTGACGAACAGCAGAAAGCGCGCGAAGCGGCAGAAGCTTCCTCCACCGAACTGCGCCGGGCAGAGCGCTCGCTCTCGGATGAGCGCGAGGCGGTCAACGCCGATGCGACACGTCTGGAAGAGCGCTGCAATCAGCTCCAGCGCAATTACGATGAGCTCATCGAGAAGCTTTGGACCGAATATGAACTGACCCGAAACGAGGCACAGCGTATTGCCGAACCGATCGAGGATCTCTCCCGCGCAAACAGCTTGCTGATGAGTCTGCGTTCTAAAATCCGTGCGCTCGGAAGCGTTAATACCGATGCGATTGAGGAATACCGCGAGGTCTCCGAACGCCATGCCTTCATGACGAAGCAGATCGCCGATGCAGAGAAATCGAGAAACGAACTCCTGCGCCTGATCGACGACCTCACCGCACAGATGAAATCGATCTTCGCCGAAAACTTCGAGCAGATCAATACGCACTTCAAGCGCATTTTTGTTGAACTCTTCGGCGGCGGACAGGCACAACTCAAAATGACCGATCCGGACGACGTTCTGGAAACCGGCATTGAGATCTTTGTTGAACCGCCGGGAAAAGTCATCAAGAATCTCTCGTCGCTCTCCGGCGGCGAACAGGCATTCGTTGCCATTGCGATCTATTTCGCTATTTTGAAAGTACATCCGGCGCCGTTTTGCATCCTCGACGAGATCGAGGCCGCACTCGACGACGTCAATGTCGATAAATATGCGGCGTATCTGCGTACGCTGAGCGATAAAACTCAGTTTATCGCGATTACGCACCGCCGCGGTACCATGGAAGCTGCCGACATCCTCTACGGTGTCACAATGCAGGAAGAGGGCGTATCCAAGCTCCTCAAAATGCAGGTGAACCAGACGGCAGTCACCAATCTTTTTGAAACCAAATAAGAGAGGGAGGAAACAGAATGGGATTTTTTGAGAAAATCAAAAACGGCCTGAAAAAGACGAAAGATTCGATCATGCATCACGTCGAAGCCGTTATCAATTCCTTCACCAAAATTGACGAAGACTTCTTCGAAGAGCTCGAAGAAACACTGATTCTCTGTGATATCGGCGTACAGACCTCGGTTAAGATCTGTGACGAGCTGCGCGCCCGCATCAAACAGACGGGTGCAACCGATCCGAACCAGATCAAAGGCATGATGAAAGAGATCATCAACGAGATGCTCGGCGGCGATGACTCGCTGCATATTTCCACCAAACCGTCGGTTATCCTTGTAATCGGTGTAAACGGTGTCGGCAAAACCACCACCATCGGCAAACTTGCCGCTAACCTGAAAGCACAGGGCAAAAAAGTCATCCTCGGTGCTGCCGATACGTTCCGTGCCGCTGCAGCCGATCAGCTGCAGATCTGGGCTGAACGCGCAGGCGTTGACCTGATCCGTCACGCAGAAGGTGCCGACCCGGCCGCTGTCGTTTTCGACACGATCTCTGCGGGCAAAGCACGCGGCTGTGACGTTATCATCTGCGATACCGCCGGCCGTCTGCACAACAAGAAAAACCTCATGGATGAGCTTTCGAAGATCTCGCGCGTTATCGACCGCGAGGCAGGCAGCTGTGACAGAGAAGTTCTTCTCGTTATCGATGCAACCACCGGCCAGAACGGCGTCAACCAGGCGCGCGAGTTCAAACAGGCTGCCGGCATCACCGGCATCGTGCTTACAAAGCTTGACGGCACCGCAAAAGGCGGCATCGTCATCGCAATCAAAGATGAACTCGGTCTTCCGGTCAAATATGTCGGCGTCGGCGAACAGATCGACGACCTGCAGCCGTTCGTCTCGAAAGATTTCGTAAACGCGCTGTTTGAATAAGGAGAACCGTATGAAGCTGATTGCCGCAACCAACAACGCACATAAGGTTGTCGAATTTAAACGCATCCTCGAACCGCTCGGATTCACTGTCTTGACCCAGCGTGAAGCGGGTATCTCGATCGAAGCAGAGGAGACCGGTACGACGTTTGAAGAAAATGCGTACTTAAAAGCAAAAGCCGTATTCGATGCAAGCGGCTGTCCGACCGTTGCGGACGATTCCGGTATCGCCGTTGATGCATTAAACGGTGCGCCGGGTGTATACTCCGCTCGTTACGGCGGTCCGGAGCTTGATGATGTCGGCAGATACGAAAAATTGCTTAAAGATATGGAAAATGTGCCCGATGAGGCGCGCGGCGCACAGTTCGTCTGTGCGATTTCGCTGATCCTTTCCGCTGAACAGGTTTATACCTTTACAGGCGTTTGCGAAGGAAAAGTGGGATACGGACCGCGCGGTGAGAACGGATTCGGTTACGATCCGATTTTCATGGTCGGCGATCGCTCCACCGCGGAGCTTTCTCCGGCGGAAAAAGACGCGATCAGCCACCGCGGCCAGGCACTTCGCAAAATGGAACAGATGCTTCACACAATGCAGAATGGAGAAACAGTATGATTACACCGAAACAGCGCGCAGCTCTGCGTAAATACGCCAACGGTCTTGAGGTTATCCTGATCATCGGCAAAAACGGCGTTACCCCGACCGTTTTAAAACAGCTCAACGACGCGTTCCCGTCGCGCGAACTCGTCAAAGGCAAAGTTCTCGAGAACAGCCTTTATACCGCAAAAGAAGCCGCACAGGAGCTTGCAGAAGCTGCTGACTGCGACATTGTACAGGTTATCGGTTCGAAATTCGTGCTTTATAAGCGCAACCCGAAAGAGCCGATTTACGACATCAACGTCTGATGGCTAAGATCGCCATGTTCGGCGGCACGTTCAATCCGGTTCATGCCGGACACGTGAGCCTGTGCCGCCAGTGTATCGAACAGCTTTCGCTCGACCGCATGATCATCATGCCGGCAAAGATCCCGCCGCATAAAGCCGCACTTGCGCTTTTGCCGGAAGAAGACCGCATCGCGATGGCGAAGCTCGCGTTTGCCGATCTGCCGGTAACGGTCAGCGATCTTGAGTGCAAACTCGAAGGAAAGAGCTATACGATCCGCACGCTGCGCCTTTTAAAGGAACAGTATCCGGAGGATGAACTTCATCTTCTGATCGGTTCGGATATGCTGTACAGCTTTGAACGCTGGGTCGAATACGAGAACATCTTAAAGCTCGCAAGACTCGTTGTCGGTGCGCGGGAAGAAAACGAATACCACCGTCTGCTCGAAAAGCGTGATTCGTTCGGTGAGCTCAAAGAGCGCATCACCGTTTTGCGTGTGGATGTAACGGAGATTTCTTCTACCGAACTGCGGCAGATGCTTGCCGACGGAAAAGAGCCGGACAGCTCGATTCTGCCGGAATCGGTGCTTGCGTATATCCGGAAAAACGAACTGTATCAGCCGTTTTCCGATACGGCGCTCGCGGCGTATGAACAGGCGGCAAGAGAAGCGCTCGGCGACAAGCGGTTTTACCACGTACAGTGCGTCGCGCGTCTTTGCGGCGAACTTGCCGAACATTACGGTATCAGCGTAAACAAGGCAAAGGCAGCCGGTTATCTGCACGATCTTACAAAAGAGATTCCTGCAGATGATCAGTTGAAAATGATAAAAGAGTCTGCTATAATAACAGACAAATCGCTTTTTTTAAACCCGAATGTCTATCATTCGGTCACGGCGGCGATCGAAGTGAAACAGCGTTTCGGCATCACGGATGAAGATGTCCTGAATGCAATCCGCTATCATACGACCGGAAGAGCGGGAATGAGCCTGCTGGAAAAGATCGTGTATACGGCGGATGCCGTTTCCTATGAGCGTACGTATAAAGAAGCGGAAGAACTGCGTGCGCGTGCATTTTCCGATCTTGACGGAACGATGCTTTATATCACGCAGTTTACAATCGAAAAGCTCTCCCGTGCCGCATCACCGATTGCGATCGACACGGTGCATTGCTACAACGATCTTTGCAAATGACTTCTTATATAGAAAGAAGGGAAAATACAATGGATTCGATGGAGTTAATGAAACGCGCCGTACTGGCGCTCGACGATAAAAAAGCCGATAAGATCGAAGTTCTCCGTGTTGATGATGTTACCATCCTCGGCGACTATTTCGTTATCGCATCGGCGGATAACACCACACATGTCCGCGCTCTTGCCGACGAGGTGGATTATCAGCTCAAGAAATTCGATATCCTGCCGCGCAGTATGGAAGGATATCAGAGTGCGAACTGGATCGTTCTGGACTATAACGACGTCATCGTTCACGTCTTCCACGAACAGGCGCGCGGTTATTACAATCTTGAAAAACTTTGGTCGGACGGCATCCGCATTGATGTCAATTCGATCATCGAGGAAGCAAATAAATAAACAGAGGAGCAGGGAAAGTGAAATACGATTTTAAGTCGATCGAAGCCAAATGGCAGAAGATCTGGGACGACAACAAAACATTCCATGCAGTAAACGATTATTCGAAACCGAAGTTTTACGCTTTGGTTGAGTTCCCGTATCCGTCGGGCCAGGGCCTCCATGTAGGTCATCCGCGCCCGTACACGGCACTCGACATCGTTAGCCGCAAACGCCGCCTTGAAGGTTATAACGTTCTTTATCCGATGGGTTGGGACGCATTCGGCCTGCCGACCGAGAACTATGCAATGCAGCACCACATCCATCCGGAGATCGTAACGGCGAAAAACGTTGCGCACTTCAAAGATCAGATCAAATCCCTCGGTCTGTCCTTTGACTGGGACCGCGAGATCAACACCACCGATCCGGCATATTACAAATGGACTCAGTGGATTTTCCTCCAGCTGTTCAAAAAAGGTCTTGCATATAAGAGTGAGATGAACGTTAACTGGTGCACCTCCTGCAAAGTCGTTCTGGCAAACGAGGAAGTTGTCAACGGCTGCTGCGAGCGCTGCGGCGGCGAGGTTGTTCACAAGGTCAAGAGCCAGTGGATGCTCAAAATCACCGAGTATGCACAGCGCCTGATCGACGACCTGGAAGGCGTTGACTATATCGACCGCGTTAAAGTTTCGCAGAAAAACTGGATCGGCCGTTCCACCGGTGCGGAAGTTAACTTCACCACCACCGCAGGCGACAAGCTGACCGTTTATACCACCCGTCCGGATACGCTTTACGGCGCAACCTATATGGTTATCGCTCCGGAGCACCCGGTTATCCGCGAAAAAGCGGACCTCATCACCAATATGGACGAGATCGTTGCATATCAGGAAGCGGCTGCAAGAAAATCCGACTTCGAGCGCAGCGAGATCGCAAAAGACAAAACCGGCGTTGAGATCAAAGGCATCCGCGCGATCAATCCGGTCAACGGCCGCGAGATCCCGATCTTTATCTCCGACTATGTTCTCATGACTTACGGCACCGGCGCCATCATGGCGGTTCCGGCACACGATACCCGTGACTACGACTTCGCAAAAGCATTCAATCTGCCGATCATCGAGGTTGTTAAAGGCGGCGATATCGAGAAAGAAGCATTTACCGACTGCGAGACCGGTGTTATGGTCAACTCCGGTATGCTCGACGGCCTTTCCGTTGAAGAAGCGAAAGAGAAGATCATCGCTTGGCTCGATGAAAACGGCATCGGTCAGCCGAAAGTTAACTTCAAACTCCGTGACTGGGTCTTCTCCCGCCAGCGTTACTGGGGTGAGCCGATTCCGATCGTTCACTGTGAGAAATGCGGATTCGTTCCGATTCCGGAAGAAGAGCTGCCGCTCATGCTCCCGGATATCGAGTCCTTCGAGCCGACCGACGACGGTCAGTCGCCGCTGTCGAAACTCGATAGCTTCGTAAACACCACCTGTCCGTGCTGCGGCGGTCCGGCAAAACGCGAGACCGATACGATGCCGCAGTGGGCCGGTTCTTCCTGGTACTTCCTGCGCTACTGCGATCCGAACAGCATCGGCACGCTGGCTGCAAAAGAAGCTCTGGATTACTGGCTGCCGGTTGACTGGTACAACGGCGGTATGGAACACACCACACTGCACCTGCTGTACTCCCGTTTCTGGCATAAATTCCTCTACGATATCGGCGTAGTCAGCTGCAAAGAGCCGTACGCAAAACGTACGAGCCACGGCATGATCCTCGGCGAAAACGGCGAGAAGATGAGTAAATCCCGCGGCAACGTTGTCAACCCGGACGATGTCGTTAACCAGTACGGCGCAGACACCATGCGTCTTTACGAGATGTTCATCGGCGACTTCGAAAAAGCGGCTCCGTGGCAGGAAAACAGCCTCCGCGGCTGCAAACGCTTCCTCGACCGTGTATGGAACCTCCAGGATATCGTTGTAGAAGGCGATGCATACTCCGCAAAACTCGAATCCTCGATCCACAAGACCATCAAAAAGGTCAGCGAGGACATCGAGAACCTGAAGTTCAACACCGCAATCGCTGCAATGATGGCTCTGCTCAACGAGATTGCTGACGCAGGCAAGCTCACCAAAGCGGATTACCGTGCACTCATCATGCTGCTCAACCCGTTTGCTCCGCATATCACTGAAGAGCTCTACGAAATGATGGGCTTTGAGGGTATGCTGAACCAGCAGGCTTGGCCGGTATACGACGAGGCAAAATGCAAAGCGGCTGTTGTTGAGATCGCTGTTCAGATCAACGGCAAAATCCGTGCAAAACTCGAGATCGAAGCAAATGCCGAAAAAGACGTTGTTCTTGCTGCTGCAAAAGCAAACGAGAAAGTTGCGGCTGAGATTGCAGGCAAACAGATCATCAAAGAGATCGTTGTTCCGGGCAAACTGGTAAACATTGTCGCAAAATAAAGAACTTCGCTTTAAAAAGGAAAAATGCACTTGACAAGTGTGCATAAGCTTTGATATAATATCTAACGTTGCAATATAGATTGTAAACCTCTGCCTATGTGGCAAAGGGAGGGAATAGAGTGTCAGAAGTTCGCGTAAAAGAAAATGAGTCTCTCGACAGTGCGCTCAGAAGATTTAAGAGATCGTGCGCTAAATCCGGTGTACTGGCTGAGGTTCGTAAAAGAGAACACTACGAAAAGCCTTCTGTAAGACGTAAGAAAAAGTCTGAGGCTGCACGTAAACGCAAATTTAGATAAGTGTTTCAAATGAGAAAGCGGGCCTTGCTGCCCGCTTTTTCGTTTATGTGAAAGGAGGAAGCATCGTGTCGGTTTTCCAGCCGAATCTGATCTTAAAAGATGTTACGCATATCGACCGCGCTTTGCTGAAAGCAAACGGTATCCGCGGCCTGATCCTCGACGTGGACAATACGCTGACAACGCATGACAGCCAGATGCTCCGCGACGATGTTCTTTTGTGGATCGAATCGATGAAAGCGGCCGATATCCCGATGGTGATCGTATCGAACAACAATCACGAGCGGGTGAAGCCGTTTGCCGAAAATCTTGGATTGGATTTTGTCTCAATGGGATTAAAACCGCTGACCGTCGGCTTTACCAAAGCACAGAAAAAGCTCGCGCTGCCGGTGCAGGAGATCGCGGTCGTCGGCGACCAGATCTATACCGATATCCTCGGCGGAAATTTAAAGGGAATGTTCACCGTCCTTGTACATCCGATGCTTCTGGAAGACGGCTGGAGTTTTAAGATCCGCCGTCATTTCGAAACCATTCACATCCGCGCATACCGCCGCAAACGCGCACCGGTCCGCGAAACCCGACCGGACTATCCGACGAAAGGATGAATGAGATGAAAGATTCTTTGAAAAAACTCATGGCAATGCTGCCGGACGACGTTGACGGCGCAATCGTCAACTCCGACCTGAACCGCCGTTACCTGACCGGTATGAAATCCTCTGCAGGTACGCTCGTGTTCACCCGTGATGCAGCTGCCTTCATCATCGACTTCCGCTATATCGAGAAAGCACGCACCGTTGTAACGACTTTCCCGGTCATTCTGCAGAATAAGCTCTACGATCAGATCGCAGACTTCTTTGCAGAGAACAAAGCGTCGCGCATCCTCGTTGAGGCTGATACGCTGACGATGTCCGACTATGCACGTTTCACCGAGAGAATGCCGTCTCTGACGCTTCTTCCGGACGATCGCCTGAGCAAGGCAATCACGAAACTGCGTATGTACAAAACGGAAGAAGAACTTGACTTTATCCAGAAAGCACAGGACATTACGGATAAGACCTTCAGCCACATCCTGAACGTTATCAAACCGGGCGTAACCGAAAGGGAAGTTGCGGTTGAGATGGAATACTTCATGCGCAAAAACGGCGCGTCGGCGCTCGCTTTTGACAGCATCGTCGTTTCCGGTGTCAACAGCTCGCTTCCGCACGGTGTTCCGTCCGACAAAAAGATCGAAGTCGGCGATTTCGTCACGATGGACTTCGGTGCGGCATTCAACGGCTACTGCTCGGATATGACCCGTACGATCGCTGTCGGCAAGATCAGTGACGAACAGCGCCATGTTTACGACACCGTTTTAACCGCACATCTGATGGCGATGGACGCTATCAAACCGGGCCTGCGTTACAGCGAGATCGATAAAGTTGCACGCGATTATATCTATGCAAACGGCTATGAAGGCTGCTTCGGTCACGGTCTGGGTCATTCTCTCGGCCTTGAAGTACACGAAGAACCGCGCTTCAGCTTTGCTTGCGATGATATCATTGAGGCAGGCGTTATCGAGACGGTTGAGCCGGGTGTTTATCTCGAAGGCAAATTCGGTGTTCGCATCGAAGATACGGTTTTGATCACCGAAACAGGCTTCAAGAGCTTCGCACACAGCGAAAAACAGCTGATTACGCTGTAAAATACGCACTTTTTTCAATTTACTATTGAAATTTTGCGCTTTTTAAGGTAAACTATTAGAAGGAAATTCGTGCCCGTTTCAATCGGGCTATATGGAGGTTCATTATGGTAACAGCAGGCGATTTTAGAAATGGTATGACGTTCGATATGGACGGCGACGTTTTTCAGATCATTGAGTTTCAGCATGTAAAACCGGGTAAAGGTGCAGCTTTCGTTCGTACCAAGATCCGTAACGTAATCAGCGGCTCCGTCGTTGACAAAACGTTCAACCCGTCGGATAAATTCCCGACCGCTTTCATTGAGCGCCGCGATATGCAGTATTCTTATCAGGACGGCAATCTCTACTACTTCATGGATCCGGAAACCTACGACATGGTTCCGATCGATGAGTCCACTCTCGGCGACGCACTGAAATTCGTCAAAGAGAACATGGAGTGCAAAATCCTCTCCTACAAAGGCAATATCTTTGGTATCGAGCCGCCGACCTTCGTTGAGCTCGAAGTAACCGCTACTGAGCCGGGCGTTAAAGGCAACACCGCTACCAACGCTACCAAACCGGCTACTCTTGAAACCGGCGCTGAGATCCGCGTTCCGCTCTTCATCAACGAAGGCGACATGATCCGTATCGACACCCGCACCGGCGAATACATGGAGCGCGCATAATTTTATTTTCCGTTTATAAAACGCAGAAAGGATGAATATCATGAGCATGATGGAAAGTGTTGCATACCTGAGAGGTCTCGCAGAAGGCCTTGGCATCAACGACGAAACCAAAGAAGGCAAACTGCTTTCTGCAATCGTTGACGTTCTCGAAGAAATGGCAGAAGAAATCGAGGAGATCGAAGAAACTGCAGATGAGCAGGCTGAACTGCTCGACATCATCGACGAAGACCTCGGCAGCCTCGAAGAAGACTTCTATGAAGATGACGAGGATGAGGACGACGAAGACTGCGATTGCGAAAACCCGCTGTATGAAGTAGTCTGCCCGAAATGCGGCGCAGAGATCTATCTCGATGAAGAAATGCTGCTCGAAGGCGATTGCCTCTGCCCGGATTGCGGCGAGAAACTCGAGTTCGATTTCGAAGACTGCGATTGCGGCTGTGAAGATGACGACTGCGACTGCGGTTGCGGCTGCCACGATCACAACTGATTTGTTTTAAAATTCAATCTGTTTCAGGGCGGAGTGTGATTCTCCACTGGCGGTAATCGCTGTTTCGGCGTAGTCCGCGAGCGCTTTTGTGCATGATCCGGTGTGATCCCGGAACCAACGGTATAGTCCGGATAAAAGAAACGATGCAGACAAATTGCATGCAAACGCCCGCGGAGGATCTGCGGGCGTTTCTTGTTTGCTTTTCGTGAAACAGATCCCAAAAGGAGAATGTATCATGGAACAACTTACACCGCAAAAAAACAGAATGCCGATCAAAACGGTGGCAAAAATCGGCATCCTCGGTGCGATCGCCACGGTTTTGATGCTGTTTGAGATCCCGCTTTGGTTCGCGCCCAGCTTTTATGAGATCGATCTTTCCGAAGTCGTTGTTATGATCGGCGGCTTTGCGCTCGGTCCGATTGCCGGCGTGTTCATCGAACTTGTCAAAATTCTTTTGAACCTTTTGCTAAACGGTACGGTTACGGCCGGTGTCGGCGAACTCGCGAATTTCGTGATCGGCTGTGCGTACATCCTGCCGGCGGCGATTTTGTACCGCCGCAAAAAAACGTTCAAAAGCGCGATTCTCGGCATGGTCATCGGTACGGTTTCCATCACCGTTGTCGGTGCGATTATGAATCTTTATGTGATGCTTCCGGCATACGTGGCGCTTGCCGGCTTCCCGATGGAAGCGCTGATCGGCATGGGCTCTGCCGTAAACCCGGCTATCGACAGTGTGGGCACACTCGTGCTTTTCGCAACGGTTCCGTTTAATCTGATCAAAGGCATCATCACTTCGCTGCTTGTCGGCATTTTGTATAAGCGTCTTTCGCCGATTCTGCATAAGTAATCCCACAAACGGGCGATCTTCGGATCGTCCGTTTTCATTTTAGCCGTACTCTTTGAATAAACTCCTTCCGTATGAATTGCTTTACGGGAGGTATGGGTTTGAAAAATAAACAGGGCTTTTTCTACGGTTCCGCCGTGCTGATGGTATCGATGGCGGCGGTTAAGCTTTTGGGCGCATTGTTTAAGATTCCGCTTGCTGCACTTCTGCGCGAGACAGGCATGGGATATTTCACTTCGGCGTATACGGTCTATACGCTGATCTATTCGCTTGCGGTGAGCGGCCTTTCCGCCGCCGAAGCGCGGATGACATCGCTGTACCGTTCAAAAGGGAAGGCAACAGCGCCGATTTTGCGGGCATCCATGCTGTTGTTTGTTTTGCTCGGTGTTTTTGCAACGTTGGCGGCGCTCCTGCTTGCTCGTTCGTTTTCGCGGTGGATGAACAGTCCGGAGCCGTTTTTGTCGATTGTGGCTCTTTCACCCGCGATCCTGTTTTGCTGTATTATGGCGGCTTTTCGCGGGTATTATGAAGGTTGTTCCGATATGCGGCCGACTGCTGCGGTACAGGTTGCGGAAGCCGCTGTAAAAGCCGCTGCAGGTCTGCTGTTCGCGTTTGTTGCCCTGCAGCACGGAATGAATCAATACGAGTCAGGAAGCGCTGTATACGGCGTTATCTGCGCCTCACGCGATGCGGCTGTGCAGGCTTCCATCCCGTTTGCATCCGCTTTCGCGATGCTCGGTGTAACGCTCAGTACGGCTGTCGGTGCGTTGGTTTTGTTTTTCTATCATAGCCGAAAACCGAAGCAACCATTGGAAACCGTGCCGTACCGACCGATTTGCAGAGAGCTTCTGAAAACCGCCGCACCGATCACACTCTCTTCACTCGTGATGCAGCTGGCGGCAATGATCGACACGGTTACCGTACGCTCTCAGCTCGCCTGTGGGCTCTCAGGAGGCGTTTCCGATGCAGAGCAGTACCGAAGCTTTCTCTCGCCCGGAGAGCCGCTGGAGGGCTTTCTGTACGGCTGTTTTATGAGCTGTATGACGTTGTTTCACATTGTTCCGGCGTTCTGTGCGGTCTTTGGAAAAAGCGCGTTGCCGCTGATCACATCGGTCTGGACAGCGGGTGACAGAGAGGTGTTTTCGCAAAAACTCGCTTCTGTTTTCCGTGTCAGTATTTTGCTTGCGGCACCGATGTCGTTCGGAATGGCGGCCATCAGCCGATCGATTCTGCAGGTCCTGTATCCGACGCTTCCGGGAATGTCGGCTGTCGGTGAGACGTTTCTGCCGATTCTCGCCGCCGCTTCGTTTTTCTTCGCGCTTCTTTCGCCGTTTCAGGCGGTGATGCAGGGTATCGGCAGAAGCGATATTTTACTGCGCGGCGTCTTCTTCGGAACGGTGATCAAGCTGGCGTTAAACCTCGCGTTGATCCGTATTCCGCCGCTTCATATCAAGGGTGCCGCAATCGCAACGCTTGCCTGCTATGCGTTTATTACAGGCTATCTGACGGTATGGCTCAAACGGAATCTGCCGCTCCGGCTGTCGGTTGGACGAATGATTGCGAAGCCGATTTTGAGCGCCTTTTTATCGGCTTTTTCCGCGTTTTTTATGCAGAAATATTTGACAAATCACGCGCCAAATAGTATAAAAGCATTCGTCAGTTTCGTGACCGGGATCGTGGTTTATGTCGCTGCACTCCTGGCTTTGCGGGTCATCCGCCGATCTGATTTTTCGTTTGTCCAAAAATAAGAGAGCGGAGGAATACGGGATGTCCTGGCAGAAAAAAGAACAGTATGATATGGCAGATCTTTGTGAGATCATGCGAATGCTCCGTGCGGAAGACGGATGCCCGTGGGATAAAGTGCAGACGCACGAATCCATCCGCAAAAACCTGATCGAAGAGACGTATGAAGCCGTTGAAGCGATCGACTGCAAGGATATGTCGATGCTTCGCGAAGAACTCGGCGACGTACTGCTGCAGGTTGTTTTCCATTCGCAGATGGAAGAGGAGACCGGCACGTTTACCTTTGCCGATGTTGCAAATGACGTATGCCAGAAGCTTGTCATCCGTCACCCGCATATTTTCGGTGATATCAAAGCCGACACCGTTGATGAAGTTCTTGATAACTGGAACCGCATCAAGCAGGAGACCAAAGGCCAGAAAACGGCGGCTGAAACGCTCAACGCTGTACCGAAACAGCTCCCGGCGCTGATGCGCAGCGAAAAGGTGCAGGGCAGAGCACGCAAAGCCGGTTTTGACTATCCGGATGCCGATATGGCATTTGGCGATCTCAAAAGCGAGCTCAACGAGCTTGCCGATGCGATGCGGGAAGCCGATGAAACTCATATTGCGGAAGAAATCGGCGATACTTTGTTTGCGGCGGTCAACGTTGCGCGTCTTTACGGCATGGATCCGGAAGAATTGCTCACACGTTCCTGCAACAAGTTTATCGACCGCTTTACCAAAGTGGAACAGGCCGCCAAAGAGCAGGGCATCGATATGAAAGCGTCCGATCTCGATACGCTGAATGTGCTTTGGAAAGAAGCGAAAAAATAACGTCATTCAGAGGCTGTGCCCTCATGAATATAAAATCTAAACTATGAAAAAGGCAGACGGTTTTTCCGTTTGCAGGAGGTACTCAAATGTCCAAAGTTGAACTGATTGCTGCAGTTGCAGAAAAAGCAAATCTCACGAAAAAAGATGCTGAAAAAGCAGTTAACGCTACCCTTGACGCTATTGCAGACGGTCTGAAAAAAGACGGCAAAGTACAGCTCGTTGGCTTCGGCACGTTCGAAGTTCGCGACCGCGCTGAGCGCACCGGCCTCAACCCGGCTACCGGCGAGACCATCACCATCGCTGCTTCCAAAGTTCCGGCTTTCAAAGCAGGCAAAGGCCTCAAAGAGCTCGTTAAATAATTTTACGATGCAGCTGACAGATCGTCCTTCCGGGCGGTCTGTTTTGTTATACTGAATTTGTAAAGAGGAGGAAATCCGATGCGTCTGGATAAATATCTGAAAGTCACCCGTCTGATCAAGCGCCGCACAATTGCAAACGAAGCTTGCGATGCAGGCAAGATCACCGTAAACGGAATCGTTGCAAAAGCGTCTTATAACGTAAAAATCGGTGATATCGTGGAGGTTACGCTGGGTGCGCGCAGCACGAAAGTCCGCGTTACCGCGCTCAACGAGCACGCCACGAAAGAAAACGCACTTTCTAACTACGAAGTTATCGAAGGTTAAGGTATATCTGCGTTTGCTTTGTCATAAGGATTCTCACACGAAAGGAGCGTCCGATATGATGAACGAACAGCGGGTAAACAATCTGATCCTGGAAGAGCGCAAACGACTTTCCATCAGCGGCGTCAATGATGTCGAAACATTTAATGAGGAACGTGTTTTGCTGCATACGAAGCTCGGGCTTTTGGAAATCCGCGGGGAAGGGCTTCGCATTGATCTTTTGGATGTAGAAAGCGGCGAGGTTACAATGAATGGCCTGATCCATGCGCTGATGTATCAGGCGGACGAAACGCACAAAGCCTCGCACTCGTTCTGGAAGCGCCTGTTCCGATGACAGCGTTTCTCTGGTTCTGCGCCGCTGGCGGTATTGCGGCGCTTGTATTCGATATTCTGCGCGTTTTGCGAAGTGTCATCCGTCATCACACCGCAGTTGTTATGGCGGAGGATATTCTGTGGTGTGCGGTTTGCTTCATTGCGTCGTTTTTCTGCGTGGTGCGTTATGCCGGCGGTGTTGTGCGCTGGTTTTATCTTGCGGGCTTTTTCGCATCCGTGCTTTTGTGGTTTGCGGTGGTAAGTCCATGGCTTTTACGTTTGCTGAAAGGCATGATCCGTTTTCTGA
>JBGUUS010000141.1:0-11474 GCA_045133675.1 Oscillospiraceae bacterium
TTTGTGAGAATCGTAACCGAACCGGATGTCTGCGCTAAAATCTGCGCTTCGTGCAATGCGTATTCGCCGCTGCCCAATACCGCAACATTCTTCTTGCGGTAGAAAAATGCGTCGCACACCGCACAGTAGCTGACACCGCTGCCTTCCAGTTCCGCAAGTCCTTTGATCGGCAGTGTTTTTCTTGCCGCACCGGTTGCCATAATAACAGCATCTGCCGCGTACGCTGCCTTGTCCGTCTGTACGACGAGAGTATCCTCAAAATTGATCGCGAATACCTCTTCTTCTCTGATTTCGCATCCCAGGCGCTTTGCACCTTCGACACCGCGGCGATGAAGCTCCGCACCGCTGATCGGCTCTGCAAAGCCGTAGTAGTTCTCGACAGCTTCCGCTTTCACCAAAGCACCGCCGTCTTTTGCCAAAACAGTGACGTCCATTCCGGCACGTCTCAGATATAATGCAGCGGAGATACCCGCCGGTCCGTTTCCAATTACGATTGTTTTCACAAAACAACACCTTCCTTTTTATTCAGTATACCACGCGATCTTTTTTTACGCAACCGTTGCATCCTTTCAAAAAATCCGTTACAATGAAGCTATATCAACCGATAAAGGAGTACTTTTACTATGGGTCCGTATTTTTATACCGTACGCCGCATTGACGGCGACTATGCACACCTGCTGCGCACCGATATTCCGGGTGATGAAGAAATCCTTGTTGCCCGCGCGCTTTTGCCGGATGAGATCGACGAAGGCACAAATCTGCGCTGGGAAAACCTCGTTTATACGATCGAAGACTAAGGTTGTGTGAAAAAGCTGTAAAATAACCGCGTAAAAAAGCCGAAATTCACTCCTGAAATTTGCTTTTTGCCGGATTGTGTGTTATACTTATTACGTATGACAAAGCGCATATAAATCCGCTTTCAGCGGTATGATACACATTACGACAAGAAAAGAAGGCAGTAACATGGAGGAAAACCGCGCGAAACGCACGAAAAAAGCAAAAAAGAAAAAGTTCGCATGGATCAAATGGGCAGTACTTGCTGTCGTTTTTCTGATCTTCGCCGGTGTCGGCGGTTATGCGTTCAGTATTCTCAAGGAATACAATTATAATCCGCTCGACGAGACCGACCTCGGTATCTCAAGCACCGAAGAAAGCTTCTACGACGAAAACGACGAGTCGATCACGAACATCGCTCTGTTCGGTGTCGATCAGCGCTATGAACAGGAACAGGTTCATTCCGACTCGATCATGATCCTCACCGTCGATAAAAAGCACGGCAAAATCAAGCTCTCTTCGATCATGCGCGATACCTACGTTGCGATCGAAGGATACGGCAACACGAAGATCACGCAGGCTTATTTCTACGGCGGTCCGCAGCTCGCCGTTAAAACGCTCAACCAGAACTTCAACCTCGATATCACCGACTATGCGACCGTAAACTTCGAGCAGATGGCAAACATCATCGACGCGGTTGGCGGTGTTGAGATCGAGATTTCCGAAGCTGAGCGCAAAAACGCGAATAAATCGATCAAAGAGCAGGCAAAGAAATCGAATCTGCCGCTCGACTATATCGAAAAGCCGGGCAAACAGCTTTTAAACGGCACGCAGGCCGTTGCATACGCGCGCATCCGCTACGTCGGCAACGCGGACTTTGAACGCACCGATCGCCAGCGCATCGTTATGCGCAAGCTGTTTGACAAAGCGCTCGATACCGACCCGCTCGCTTATCCGGAGGTTGCAAGAAAACTCCTTCCGTCCGTCACCACCTCGCTCGATTTCGGCGATATTATGAACCTCGCCGGTATTCTGATGACGGGCAAGGACATCACAATGGAAGAACTCCGCATCCCGCGCAACGAGCATCTCGTCGGCGACGGTATCATCTATGACCGCCACAATATGCAGTGCCTCGACGTGAATATGGAAAAAACCATCGAAATGCTGCACGCTTTCATCTATGATGACATCCATCCGGATGCACCGCCGGTAGAAAGCTCCGACGAAAGCACGGAAGTTTCCGAATAACACACAGACTGAAAAACGCCTGAACCGCAAAGGTTCAGGCGTTTGCTTTTTTACTGTAATAAAAGCGATTACAGTTCCGGTTTTTCCACGCTGCTGTTCAAGCGGTCCAGCAGGAGTGCCGCCGCAACACCGCCGACAAGGCAGACGATATTGACAATGCACGGGATAACACCCGAAGCAAAGCTTGCATACGGAACGATCAGGATTGTTGCCGCAATGACGACGCCGATGATCGCGTGCGAAACGACGGAGTAATGTTTGGCAAGCAGATAGTCGACCGCTTTGGCGAAGAGCAAAACGGTGAGCAGAGCACCGCAACCCGCCGGGATCAGCACGGAAAACTCGAAATCGCCGATGGCATCAATAAAAGGCGCATACAGACCAAGCGGCATCAGCAAAGTCGAAAAGCTCATACCCGGTGCGATAACGCTGAGCGCCAGACAGAATCCGCAGAAGATGTGCCAGCCGATATTCGGCTCGATCGTAAAGGAGACAAACTGCAGGGAGAGAAGCAGCGCAAAAATGAGTGCGAATGCGATCGCAAGCGAGACGTAATCTTTGCCGGAAACGCCTTTTTGACGCGCTTCACGGAAAAGCGACGGGAACATACCCGCGATTAAGCCGACAAACACGCAGACCGATGCGTCCGGATATGTCTCCAAAAGGAAATCGAGGATCTTTGCAATCCCGAGAAATCCGAGGCCGCCGCCGATAATAACCGGCAAGAGCAGCATCATGTTTTTCTTGAGTGTCTTGAACGGGTGCGACAAAAGCTCCATGATCGGTTTATAGATACCGAAAATGACACAGAGAACGCCGCCGGAAATGCCCGGAAGCACGGCGCCGAGACCGATCAGCGCACCCTGCAGCATACGAATGAGAAAATCTTTTAACGAAAACGAGGTTTTCGACTTCTGTTCCATAATACGTTCCTCCAAAATTTGAACTGCTATTATCATACCAAAAATACGGCTTTGTGTAAAGCCGCTCTTCTCATTTTACGTGTTTTGTGGTATACTATTGATAAGTATGGCATATTGCCGTCATTTTGATCCGATCCGGAGGAAATTATGCGTTTAGAACAACTTGATCCGATCCTTCCGCTGGTACAAAAACCTGCCCGCTATATCGGCGGCGAGTTAAACAGCGTCATCAAAGATAAAAATTCCGTGGACATTCGCTTTGCGTTCTGCTTCCCGGATACATACGAGGTTGGCATGTCGCACCTCGGCATGAAAATTCTCTATTCCCTTTTAAACAGCCGCGAGGACACCTGGTGTGAGCGCGTTTTTGCGCCGTGGGTGGACTTTGAAGAAGAACTCAAAAAAGCGGATCTGCCGCTTTATGCACTTGAGAGCCTCGATCCGCTCTCCGATTTTGATATCGTCGGCTTTACTCTGCAGTACGAGCTTTCGTTCACGAATATTCTGAATATGCTGAAACTCGGCGGTATTCCGGTATTCTCGAAAGACCGCAAAGATCTCAAAAACCTCGTTGTAGCGGGCGGTCCGTGTGCGTGCAACGCAGAGCCGCTTGCCGATTTCGTCGACCTGTTTATGCTTGGCGAAGGCGAAGAGGTTATGCACGAGCTGATGGATCTCTACAAAGCGAGCAAGCTCGCAAACGAGAGCAAAGAGGAATTCCTCAAAAAAGCCGCACAGCTCGGCGGTGTCTATGTTCCGAGCCTGTACGACGTTACGTATAACGAAGACGGTACCGTAAAAGCGATTACCGCAAAAGACGGCGCACCGGCAACGGTTAAAAAACGCATCATCGAGGATTTCGACAAGGTCTTTTATCCGGAAAACTTCATCGTTCCGTTCATCGGAACCGTACACGACCGCGCTGTTGTTGAAGTTCTGCGCGGATGCATCCGTGGCTGCCGTTTCTGTCAGGCAGGTTTCCTCTATCGCCCGTTCCGCGAAAAAGAGCCGGGCACGATCTGCAAAGAGAGCAAGAGCCTCTGTGAGACGACCGGTTACGAGGAAGTTTCGCTCTCTTCGCTGAGCACGAGTGACCACTCGAAGATCGAGGATGTATTAAACGGTATGCTCGACTACACCCTGCCGAACCATATCAATATGACACTGCCGTCGCTTCGTATCGACAACTTCTCTGAAGAACTGCTCGAGAAGATCAAGGCCGTAAGAAAGAGCGGTCTGACCTTTGCACCGGAAGCCGGAACCCAGCGTATGCGCGACGTTATCAACAAGAATATCACCGAAGAGGATGTTATGCAGTCCTGCCGTCTTGCTTTTGAAGGCGGCTACACCTCGGTCAAGCTCTACTTTATGATTGGTCTGCCGACCGAGACGGAAGAAGATATCCGCGGTATCATCGAGCTTGCACAGCGCGTCGTTGACCTCTACTACCGTACGGAAGGCCGCGCAAAAGGACAGGGCGTTACCGTTACGGTCTCCTGCTCCACCTTCGTTCCGAAGCCGTTCACGCCGTTCCAGTACGAACCGCAGGATACCTTTGAACAGATCGAAGCAAAACACCGCATCCTGAAAGAATCCGTCAACACCAAGAAGATCGCACTGAAATATCACCACTCCGACGCATCCGTTCTGGAAGCGGTATTTGCACGCGGTGACCGCCGACTCGGCGAGGTCATGTACCGCGCATTCGAAAAAGGCTGCCGTTTTGACAGCTGGGATGATCAGTTCCGCTATGACCTGTGGCTGGAAGCATTCAAGGAATGCGGCATTGATCCGGCGTTCTACGCAAACCGCCGCCGCACCTTTGAAGAAGTTCTGCCGTGGAGCCACCTCGACTACTGCGTAAGCGAGCGCTTCCTGCAGCGTGAAAACGAACGTGCACACGCCGCTGTCACCACCAACAACTGCCGCAAAAACTGCGCCGGCTGCGGCGCAAACACTCTGCTTTCGGGAGGTAAATGCTTTGCTTAATATCCGTGTCTTTTTCCATAAAACCGGCCGCGCGAAGTACATCTCGCATCTCGATACCATGCGCTGTATGCAGCGTGCGCTCGTCCGTGCCGGACTTCCGGTATGGTACACCGAAGGCTTTAACCCGCATATTTATCTGACCTTCCCGCTTCCGCTTTCGCTCGGTTATGAGAGCGAGAGCGAGACGATGGACTTCCGCCTGGTTGAAGATGATTATTCGCTCGAAGAAGTTACCGCACGTTTGAACCGCTCTCTGCCGCCGGATATCCGCGTGATCCGCACCGCCGAGCCGGTCAACAAACCGGAGCTCATTGAACAGGCGATCTGGTCGATCAAGCTCACCGCGAAAAACGCGGATGACAAAGCGCTCGCCGAAGCATTCACCCGTTTTATGCAGCAGGAGGAAATCCTTGTTGAAAAGCGCGCGAAAAAAGGCCAGCGCAAGATCATGAAACAGATCGATATCCGCCCGATGTGTGAGCTGCTCTCCTGTGAAGCAGACGGCGAATACGCGGTACTGACGCTGAAAGCAGCTGCCGGTATTCACACGAATCTGAATCCGACGCTTCTGACCGATGCGTTTGCCGCAAAAGAACAGATCGAAGGTCTGCATTCCTGGGTCTGCCGCAAACAGCTTCTGCTTGCCGACGGCAGTGATTTTATCTGAACAAAACGAAAACCGGAATCCTGATGGATTCCGGTTTTTTCTTATCTGTTTTCGTCCTCATCTTCGCCGAAAGCGTCGTATTCGATCGGTGCAAAAAGGCGCATCTGCCGTACGTAAAGAGAGTCGGCCACCACACCGTCCGGTCGGATCTCGATAATCTCTGCACCGCACTGATGCGCATAGCGCACGGTCATCGCCGTGCCGCCCGGTCTGCCGTCAAAAACGGCGATCAACCGCGAGGCGCGGTCGACGATATAGCGATTACGAATCATATAGTTTTCGCGCTTCTCTTCATCGGTGACATAGGTGATGCGCTGTGCACGTTCCAAAATGTCGTGGTATCGGCGCTGATCGGCATAGGACCATTTCCGTTCCTGTCCCCAGAAAGGTGCCGCGATCTCAAGGATGATTCCCGGGCGCTCCTTTTGCACTTTGAGTATCGCTTCGGCAGCATAGGTGTCCGCACCGCGGGCGCCGCCGCAAATGAAATGCGTATAGCCTTCTTCCACAGCGATACGCACCTGCTGTTCCAGCTCACGCTTTAAAAGCAGGCAGTCCGGATGGGATTCATCCGTTTTAAAGGGCATTTTTTCCGGACGGTAACCGGTGAATCCGCAGGCTTTCATTCGACACCTCTTTTCTTTGCAAAGAAAGCACCTCCAAAAAGGAAGTGCTTTTACCTTTATTTCTGATTGCGCCAGAAGAAGAAACCGACAACGGCAACGGCGGCAAGCGAAATGCCGAGCGCAAATCCCGTATACGGTAAAAAGCTGCTCAAATCCGACATGTTCATACCGTAAAAGCTGAAGATCATCGTCGGGATCTCCATCAGTACGGTGACGATCGTGAGCGTTTTCATGACCTGGTTCATGTTGTTGGAGATAATGGACGAGAACGAGTCCATCGTCTCCTGCAGAATGCTTGAATACGTGCCCGACATCTCAACCGCCTGACGGAACTCGATCAGTACGTCTTCAAGGAGGTCCTGATCTTCCTCATACAGCTTGATAACACGGCCGCGGTAGATCTTTTCGAGCGTGATCTCGTTGGCTTTCAGCGACGTTGAGAAGTAGACGAGAGATTTCTGCAAGCCCATCATCTGGATGAGCTTTTTATTCTGCATTGCGCGGTGCATCTCACGTTCCATCTGCGAAGTGAGTTTGTTGATATGCTTTAAGCGGATCAAGAAGCTCTGGGCAACACGGAGCAGGAGCATCAGGACAAAGCGGGTTTTCATCATCGTCTGCACGTTGCGTACAATGCCTTTTGCCATATCGCTCAGTGCGGTGACTTCGTTTAAGCAGACGGTGATGACGTTCGTTTTGGTAACAATGATACCCAGCGGCATCGTGGTATAGACGAGCGTATTCTCACCTTCGGTTACGGCAAGCGGGGTATCGATAATGATCAAGGTCTGATCGTCCTCGATTTCAACACGCGATGATTCCTCTTCGTCGAGCGCAGCGCTGACGAAGCCGCGGTCAAGACGCAGCTCATCGGTGAGAAAGTTGACTTCCTCCGGTGTCGGCGAGACGGCGTTGACCCAACAGCCGTCCGAAAGAGTGTCCACACGTGTCATAACGCCGTCGACGGTTTTATAGAAAAACAGCATGGCTCACCCTCCTTTTCTATCTTTGGGAATAAACAAACCGCCGCCTTTTGAGCGGCGGTTTGCCGTTGATTGCTCTTATTTGTTGTTAAACAGGCGAAGGATCGACTCAAAATCGCTTTCCGGAGCAGCCGGTGCTGCCGGAGCCGCAGTGTTGAGGATCTCGTTAGCCATCGTGTTCGGAACAACAGCTTTCGGTTTGTCGAAGCCGGTTGCGATAACGGTGATCTGCATTTCGTCGTCGAAGCTCTCGTTGAACGCAACGCCCCAGTAGATCTGTGCTTCCGGATCGGCAGCTTCTGCGATCATCTGAGAAGCAAGAGCTGCGTCGTCGAGGTCGATATCCGGAGAAGCGGTGATGTTGATGATCAGGCCGCGTGCGCCGTCGATCGAGGTTTCGAGCAGCGGGCTGGAGATTGCAGCGATTGCTGCAGCGCCTGCTTTGTCTTTACCTGCTGCACGGCCAACGCCCATGTGAGCGAGACCTGCGTCGCGCATAACTTCGCAGAGGTCAGCAAAGTCGAGGTTGATCTGACCGGAGGTCTGGATCAGCTCGGCAATACTCTGAACGCCCTGTTTGAGTACTTCGTCAGCTGCTTTAAATGCATTGAGCAACGTGAGTTTCTGCTCAGAGATCAGTTTGAGTCTTTCATTCGGGATAACGACGAGAGAGTCAACATGACGGCTCAGCTCTTCGATGCCCTGCTCTGCGCATTCGCTGCGGCGTTTGCCTTCAAATGCGAACGGTTTGGTTACAACGCCAACCGTGAGGATGCCCATTTCTCTTGCAATCTCCGCAACAACCGGAGCCGCACCGGTGCCGGTGCCGCCGCCCATACCAGCGGTGATGAAGATCATCTGAGAACCTTTGAGAACGGATGCGATCTCATCGCGGCTCTCTTCAGCAGCCATAGCGCCCTGTTCCGGTCTTCCGCCTGCGCCGCGGCCTTTGGTCAGCTTGTTGCCGATCTGGATTTTGTACTGCGCTTTGGAATTACGGAGAACCTGCTGGTCGGTATTGATTGCAACAAATTCAACATTGGACAAACCGGTCTGGATCATACGGTCAACGGCATTTCCGCCGCCGCCGCCAACGCCAACGACCTTTATATTTACAACGGTATCATTCTCGGTGCTGTCAACAGTAAACTGCATCTTCTGTTTCCTCCTGTTTTCACATATCCTTTATCAAGAAAATGACGGAACCCCCATAAAAGGGCATACTCCGATCATAAATCTGCTTATTATATATTGTAAACGCATTTGCGTTTTCCGTCAATACGTTTTTATAACAAACGGTATAATTTTTATCCCGTTTATTCGTCAGTGTCCGCGTTTTCTTCGCTGTTTTCCGGCAAATCCTCGCCTTCAGCCGGAAGTTCCTCACCATCAACAACAGGTTCTTCTTTTACGGTACCCGGCAGTGTGAGTTCTGGCACCGGACGTTTATAATACGTGCCGTTCATCAATGTTGCGTCGATGATGACGATCTCATCTTCATCCAGGTTATTGTCGAGGAGTTTTTTTACACAGCTCATTTCATAAGAGAAGCCGTCCAGACCGCCGAATTTGAGTTCCGCCTGTCCGCGCCAGAAAACACGGATTGTGCTGAGATCGGAAATATCGATATGCGTAACACCGGAGAGCGCGTTATCCCGGATCGCATCCAGCACGATTGTAAGCGCCTCCAGCTTGTTGGTGTCGCTTGCGGTTAATCGGTCGCCCTGCTTGATTCCGTCGAATACACAGCCGTATACAAGCGGATACGCGCTGTGTTGCGGCGCAGTTGACCCAACTTCGATCACGCGGTTTCCCGAAGAGATCGAATAGAACGTTCCGCGGTCCGCGCAGACTGCAACGATATTTGCCGGTTCAAGATGGATCGTGATACCCGTCGGGAAATTGCGTTCCACTCTGACGCCGTCGTATTTGATGTGATTCTGCAGCACACGGCGAGCTGCCGCGTCAATGTTTGCGCGGAAGAGATTGTCACCTATGCGGATGCCGCTCTCTAAGATGATCTGTTCCTTATCGGCGCTTTCGTCGCCGCTTACCGTGATCGTATCGATGTTGAACAGCACGGTAACCGACAGGACGTAGAGCACGATAACCGTAACCGTAGCAAACAACGCATAATAGAGGATGCGGCTGCCGCGGCGGCGGCGTTTTTTCGCCTTGCGGTGACTTTTTGTATGTACTGCTTTCTTCCCGGGCTTTTCGCCTGTCTGCGGAATCGGCTGTGCCATACGCTGCGGCTGAGCAGCACGAGACACGGTTTTATCCGCACCTTTTGGAGAAACAGCCTTTTTCCGAACGGATTTGGTCCGCTTTTTTGCCGGCTTTTCTTCCTGCGGTTTCTTTCGCATGAAATCAGGAACTTCAACCCGTTCCTCCGCCTGCGGTCTTTGCACGGATGCAGGTTTTTTCTTTTGTTTATCAACAGGAATATCCCATTTCATTCTCCTGCATCCCCTTTCATTCTAACAGTCCTCGCGCCGGATCACGGCACCGAGCGAGGTCAGCGCCGTTTCGAGCGATTCATAGCCGCGATCGATATGGTATACCTCGCCGATCCGGCTTTTTCCTTCGGCGGCAAGTGCCGCCAAAACGAGTGCCGCGCCGCCGCGCAGATCGGTCGCACGGACGTTTGCGCCATACAGCTTGCGTACACCCTGTATTACTGCGGCTTTGCCTTCCACGCGGATATCCGCGCCCATTCGCAAAAGCTCGCCTACGTGTTTATATCGGTTTTGGAAAATCGTTTCCACGATCACGCTGGTTCCGCTTGAAAGCGTGAGCATTGCCATAACCGGCGCCTGTGCATCTGTCGGAAAACCGGGGTGCGGCATCGTCCGGATATTGCGCACCGGATGGATCATACCGGGACCTTCTAACCAAACGGCATCGGAAAGGATTCGCATTTTGCATCCGGATTGTTCAAATACCGGCAAAACGCTGCCGAGATCGGAACTGACAAGATTTTTTACCCAGACCTTTCCGCCGGTGATTGCCGCGGCAGAGAGATACGTTGCCGCAACGATGCGGTCGGGCATCACGGAATAGGAGGCACCGTGCAGCCGGTTTACACCTTCTATGTACACCGTGCTCGTTCCGGCGCCTTTGATTTTTGCACCGCGCGCGATGAGATACCGCGCAAGATCGGCAATTTCCGGTTCCTGCGCGGCGCCGATGATCTCGGTAACACCCTGTGCCGTAACGGCGGCAAGAAGGATATTCTCCGTTGCGCCGACGCTTGGGAACGGCAGATGGAGTTTTGTACCGCGCAATCCGTTTTTCACCGAACAGGCGAGTGTTCCGCCTTTTTCGCAGATCGAAACACCGAGTTTTTGCAGTGCTTCCATATGCAGATCAATTGGACGCGGACCGAGCTCACAGCCGCCGGGAAAGGACAGCCGGACATCTTGCAGCCGGGATACCATTGCACCAAGAAAAACGATGGACGAGCGCATCTCGTGCATCAGTTCCTCCGGGATCTCATTTTGCGTGACGGTGTCGCTGTTTATGATAACCGTGCTGCCATCCCGGCTGACACGGCATCCGAGCACCTGCAAAATTTCAATCGCCGCATCCACATCCGAAAGATGCGGACAGTTGTGTAAAACCGTCTCGCCGCCCGCCAAAAGGCTTCCGGCGAGGATCGGCAGTGCACTGTTTTTGGCACCGTGCACACGGATTTCTCCATGCAGTCTGCAGCCGCCTTCTACTACGATCCGTTCCATACGATCCTTCCCTTCTTATCCTTGCATACTGTATCGTATGCTTTTGGGAAGGAAACGGTGATTATTTGCGATTTTCTTTTACGAAAGCGGTCATTTCTTTGTAAATGCGTTCCGCCGTATCCAGGACAGCCAGCTTTTTCGCATTCTGCGAAAGGCGTGCGATCTTCTCCGGATTGGTATAGAGCGATTCGATGATCTCGATCACCTTTTCAGAGGTATAGTCCTTTTCCTCCAGCAGGATCGCCGCGCCGTGTTTTTCCAGAACGCGCGCGTTATGATACTGATGGTTTGCCGTTACGTTCGGCGACGGAACGAGGATCGATGCTTTGCCGGTTGCCTGGATCTCGCTCAGGGTAATCGCGCCGGCGCGGCAAACGACGAGGTCTGCGGCCGCCATGCAGACGTCCATATTATCGATGTATTCCGAAGCGCGGATGCTGGTATTGCCGGTGAGGTCGATTCCTTTTTCTTTGAGCAATGCCGGGAATTTCTCTTTGCCGAGACGGCCGTAACCGTGGATA
>JBGUUS010000142.1:0-24477 GCA_045133675.1 Oscillospiraceae bacterium
CTTTTAAAATACGTTGTGAACTCTTCGGGAACGATTTTGTCCTGTGCAACAACACAGAAAGACGCTTTATCCGCGCTGCGGACCGCATCGATCTTGTGACCTTCGAGCGCACTGTGGAAATACAGCTTGTCACCGTCACAGACATAGCTCAGCGGCAGCGCGTACGGATAGCCGTCGTCACCGATCAAAGCCAAAACGCCGGACGTTGCCGTTTCGAGGATGGTGCGCGTTTCTTCCTCAGGAAGAATCTGCTTTTGGCGGCGCATCGGACGGAACATGGAAAACACTCCTTAGTAGCTGAATTTAACGGTCTTGATCTCGAACGGACGGAAGGAGAGTTTTACGCCGTCTTCATAAGCGGCTTCGCTCTGTACTTCCTCGAGCATATTGGTGATCTCAACCTTCTTGACGTCAAAGCCGGCTTTAACGGTAGCGTTTGCATACGTGCCTTCTGCTTCATACAGACGGGCGATGAATGCGTTTTCGCTGTCCTCGCACGGTTTGATCGTCTCGATGATAACGTTTGCAGCGTCGATGCCCAGCAGCTTCGGCAGCTCGAATGCGCCTTTGGTGATGAGCGGACGGTAGTTCAACGCGTATGCCGGTTTGATAACGGTATCCGCATTGAATCCACCCATATGCGGCAGGAAGCTGTAAATTACGCGGTGAACGCCTGCATCGCCGCGCGGATCCGGACGGATGCCGCCTTTGTGCAGGGACAGACGCATCTTTCCGCCTTCAACAGAGATGCCGTATTTGCAGTCGTTGAGGATTGCACAGCCGTACTGCGTCTCGGAGAGGTCGGAGTATTTGTGGTTTACAACCTCGAACATTGCCTGCTCGATCGCATTGTTGCGGGTGGTCGGTTTCATTGCGTAACCGAACTGGATCTCGTGGCGAGCCTGACGTGCGAGGATGGAGGTGTCGAATGCCGTTTTGAGGAAGCGGCGTTTGTCGTGCCAATCCATCTCGGTGTCAAAGTCAACGCGGGCATCGTCTGCGTAGAAGATCATATCCTGGCGAACGGTGGAGAGCTCGGAGAGCTTGTACGTTCTGCGGATGCGGAATTCTACTGCGCCGTCAGCAACAACTTCTTCGCTCAAAAGCTCTGCACAGTCTTTGAATTTGCTCTGCAGGTCAGCGTCGATGTCCCAGTTGTCCCATGCGCTCGGAACGTCCTCTGCCATAAGGAAGGTGTTGAACGGCAGACCGTTTACGAGCTGGCGGCCGTTGCGGCGGTCGATAAAGGAAGCCATATAGCCTCTTTCGTCGAATTCAACCTCTGCAAACGGGGTGGTGAGCTTTCTGCCTTCATAAGTAAATGCAGAAGCGCCTTCCGGTGCTTTGCCGGTACGGTTCAGCGTTACAGAGCCCATTGCCGGGATCTTCAGGCCGGATACTGCGAGAACTTCTTTGCCGTCGAGATCGGTGACGATCTGCTGTTTGACGCAGCCGCACGCTTCAACAGCGCCGTTTGCCGCATCCAGATAGAAGATATCGTCGCGCTCGAACGGCAGGAGGCTGACAACGGTGTCTTTGTTCTCTGCGCCGTCGCCTGCGATGAGGTTCTGTGCGATTGCGCCTGCTTTTTCGATGATCTCGGTGGTCTCGCGGTGAGACTGCTCGTGCGCGCTCTGGATGCACGTACCCGGGAGGATATCGTGGAACTGGTTGACGAGAAGGGTTTCCAGCAGCGGACGGATCGCTTCGTCGGAAGCCGGTTTGCCGTTTTTAACTGCGTCTGCAACGGTGAGGATCTCAGCGTTGTGGATTGCGGTCTCGGCAAGGCGGTTGTTGCGTTTGATCTGATGCTGGTTCGTCAGCGTACCGCGGTGCAGCTCGAGGTAGAGCTCGCCGGAGTATACGTTCGGATTAACGGTTTCTTTTTCCAGACGTTTCATAAAGTCGGAAACGCTCATGTGCTCGGCTTTCGGACAGCCGTCGAGGTCTTTGACACGGCGTGCCATCTCGATCATCTCGAACATCGGTCCGCCGCCGCCGTCGCCCTGGCCATAGGAGATCAGACGGGAGTCGGAAACGGTCTTCTGCTGAACATAGTCCGGCGAGAGGCCGCGGCCTTCTACACGTGCGATCAGAGTCTTCGGATCCGGCCATACGTGCGTGCAGTTGAAGTGTACGAGAACGTCGGTGCCGTCGATGCCTTCCCAGACGAAGGTCTCATACGGGAATTTGTTTGTATCGTTCCAGGAGAGCTTTGTGGTCAGGAAGTAGTCAACGCCGCAGCCTTTCATGATCTGCGGAATTGCAGCACTGTAACCGAAGGTATCCGGCAGCCAGAAGCAGTCGGAACGATAGTTGAAGTATTTGTCGGTGTAGCGCTGGCCCCAAAGGAACTGGCGGACCATCGATTCACCGGAGGTGATGTTGCAGTCACATTCAACCCATACGCCGCCGTTCGGCTCATAGCGGCCTTCTGCGATCTTTTCACGCAGTTTTTCGAACAGCTCCGGATAATGGCGGCGCATCATTTCCAGATGATAAGCCGAGCTCTGTACAAAGCGGTATTCCGGGAACTCTTCCATTAAAGCAAGCTGGTTTGCGTAGGTACGTGCACATTTTTTAACAGTCTCTGCGATGTCCCAGAGCCATGCGGTGTCCATGTGGCTGTGGCCGACGAGACCGACTTTCGGTGCGGACTCGGAGTTTTTCACAGCAAGGCACGGTGCCATGATCTCGCGTGCTTCAGCGAGAGCTGCGCGCCATACTTTTTCGTCGGTGTGTTCCGGCGAGTAGTAAACAACGTCGTGAACCTTTGCGAGGCAGTTGATTACGTCTGCGCGGCGGTAGCTGTTTTCGTCCATGCATTCAACAAGCTGGTTGAGTGCACGCAGGTCATAGATGAAGTCTGCGATATCCTGGTTTTTGGTGCAGATACCGATGCGGTCGAACTCGTAGCGGTAATCCGGAACCGGGAAGGTCTCAAACGGCTGGGTGCCGATAACGTGATGGCCGGCATAGCCTTCGATCTCGATGTCGATCACCTCGCCGCCTTTCGGTTCCAGGCGGAGCAGGTCGCAGTAGTGGTTGCCGTGGTCGGTCTCCGAGATTTTATACGCGAAGTTGCCGAACGGAATGCCGTTTACGATCAAAAACGACTCGTAGCTGCCGAAATGCGGGTAGATATACAGCGGTTTGCCGTCAAACTCCTGCGGAACGGTGTACTGACCTTTGAACCAGCAGTAAGAGCGCTCCGCACCCCAGAAATCGCCTTTGGCGACCGGAGTGAAAAGCGAATCGTCGGCCGGTGCACGGGAGAGGCGCTCTTTCGTCTCGTATTTTACGACGTCAAGTGTGCCGATCTCCGTGAAAACGTAACGATCAAGCGTTTCTTCCAGCTGTTTCAGTTTGGAAAGCATACGCAGGATCTGCGGTTGATTCAGCATAATGTATCCTCCTTTATTGCCGAAAACGGGTCTGGCATCAAAAGGTGCCGAACCCTCTGCATACATTGTACCAACCTTATAGAGGTAATGCAAGAAAAATCGAACGATTTGGGTTGACATTTGTGCGCAGTGTGCTATAATAATCAAGTCTAATACGTAAATAGAGAAATACCTTTACATAAAGAATGGAAAAGTTACAAGGCCCGGGAAGAATCCGGTTGAAAACTCCTCTTTGGTCGCATAATTTCAGATGCGCTTTTTCACTTCATTCCTGTCCGAATCATAATAATTAAGAGATTATGAAGGGTTTTCGTCATAATAGCTAACTGGACGAGAAATTATTTAGTGTTTTTGCGAAAAAAGTCTTGCAAAATCAAATCGGACATAGTATTATATAGTTACGAAATACGAGCGCAACGTGCGCGTTTTGCATAACAAACAAATAGGTAAGGGGATTTGTGGATCTGTGCGAACCCGAAGGGTGCTCGTAAATTTTATGTAAGAATAGGAGTGAAGACATGGCAAAGGCTAAAGCTGCTAAAATCAAGGGCAAAAAGTTTACGTTCGATGATCTTGAGCTCTTGCTGTTATCCTTGCCAACGGTAATCTGGTTCCTGGTTTTCGCTTACCTCCCGATGTTCGGTGTTTTGATCGCATTCAAAACCTGGCGTGTTAAAGGCGACTTCATCTCGACCTTTATGGCTAATGATTGGGTTGGTTTCAAAAACTTTGAGTTCCTCTTTTCCACCAATATTGCGTTGGACTCCCTCCGCAATACTCTTCTGTACAACATCGCGTTCATCTGCCTCGGCGTTATCATTCCGGTAACCCTGGCTCTCATGATCAACCAGCTGTACAGCCAGAAACTCGCGAAAGTATGTCAGACTGCAATGTTCCTTCCGCACTTCATGTCGTGGGTCGTTGTATCTTACTTCGTATTCGCATTCTTCTCCGGCGACAAAGGCTTCATCAACAACATCCTCGAGTCCATGGGTGCTGAAACCGTTTCTTGGTACGGCGAAGACGCACTCGGCTTCTGGCCGTTCCTGCTGATTATCGTTAACCAGTGGAAAGGCATGGGCTACGGCATGGTCGTTTACCTGGCTACCATCACCGGTATCGATTCTACTTACTACGAAGCAGCTGTTATCGACGGCGCTTCCAAATGGCAGCAGATCACGAAGATCACGCTCCCGCTGCTCAAACAGATCATCATCATCATGTTCATCATGGCAGTTGGTCGTATCTTCAACTCTGACTTCGGTCTGTTCTACAACGTTCCGAAAGCCACCTCTCAGCTCTATCCGGCTACCCGTACGCTGGACGTCTACATTTACGACGCGCTGAAAAACCTCAGCAACATTCCGATGTCTTCTGCAGCAGCTCTCTTCCAGTCCGTTGCCGGCTGTATCACCATCATGATCGCCAACGCAATCGTAACGAAGATTGACGCTGACAGTGCATTCTTCTAAGGAGGTGAACGAGTAATGGCTAAAAAAGAAAAGAAAGTTCTGGAAGGTCTTGCGAAGTTTAACCGCATCAAATGGCCGACCAACATCCTGTTCTCTGCAATCTTTATTTTTCTCGGTTTCGCTTGCGTTATTCCGTTGATCTTCGTCATTATCATTTCGTTCACTGCTGACGAGTCCATCGTTCAGAACGGTTATTCGTTCTTCCCGACTGAATGGTCGTTTAAAGCGTATGAAATGCTTTGGAATTCCAAAGACCAGATCATCAACTCCACCGGCGTTTCCCTGTTTGTTACCATCGTTGGTACTCTCATTGGCTTGTTCCTGAACGCATCTATGGGTTACGTTCTCTCCAGAAAGGCTTTCAAACTCAGAAACCTCTGGACCTGGATCGTATTCATCCCGATGATCTTCAGCGGCGGTATGGTTGCTTCTTACATCATCATCACCCAGCTGCTCAACATCGATGATACCCTGCTCGTTCTGATCCTGCCGGGTGCTGTTGCTTCCTACAACATCATCATCTTCCGTACGTTCTTCACCACCACCGTACCGGACTCCCTGATTGAATCCGGTAAGATCGACGGCGCTTCCCAGCTGCGTATCTTCTTCCAGATCGTTCTTCCGATCTCGCTGCCGGCAATCGCAACGATCGGCCTGTTCCTTACCTTCGGTTACTGGAACGACTGGTGGCAGGCATTCATGTACATCACGGATAAAGCGCTTTGGCCGCTGCAGTTCGTTCTGGTTCAGATCGAAAAACAGATGGACTTCCTTACTTCCTCTGCTCAGTACATGGGCATGGCAGCTTGGGAACTCAAAGCGATGCTTCCGGAAGACGGTATGCGTATGGCTCTCGTAGTAGTCGTTGTACTCCCGATCGCTTGCTCTTACCCGTTCTTCCAGAGATACTTCGTTGGCGGTCTTACCGTCGGCGCAGTAAAAGGTTAATCACCTTTACTTCATTGTAATATTTAATCCGATACGGATTAGATATAGAAAATTTTATAGGAGGATTTCACTATGAAAGGCAAAATCAAACTTTTGTCCCTTCTCCTCGCTCTCGCGATGGTAGCTTCCATGTTCGTAGCATGTGACGAAGCTCCGGCTCAGCAGGGCGGCGAAGGCGAAGGCGACGCTGTCGTTCAGATCGACTGGTGGCACTGGGGTACTGAACCGACTAACACCGTTGACGCTATCAAAGCACTCAACGAGAAATCTGCAGCTGACATCGGCGTTACTGTAGACTTCAAATTCCAGGCAACTGCAGACAAAACTCAGACTGCTCTTGCTACTGGCGAAAAAGGCGACGTAGTATTCACCTGCTCTTGGTGGTGCAACTACCTGCAGACCGCTCAGAAAGGTCAGCTCGCTGACATCTCTGCAGAGGTTAAAAAATACGACGACCTTATGGCTCTCGTTCCGGATTGGGCTTGGGACGCTGTTACCGTTAACGGCGGCATCTACGCAGTTCCGGTTATGAAAGACTCTGCTGCTCAGCAGTTCTGGCTGATCAACAAAGACTTCGTTCAGGATGCAGCTGGCGTTACCGACGCTGAGCTCGACACCATGGGCAAACAGCTCTCCACCGTTACCCCGATCCTGCAGAAAGTTAAAGCTTACGCAGACGCTAACGGCGGCGTTTACAACAACGGCCTCACCGCAGCTTTCAACTACAACAAAGCTGGTCTGAACGGCTATCACAACGGCTGGGATATGGTTGGTCCGTCCTCCATCGGCGACAACCAGGACGAAGCTGGCGTTAAAATTGAATGGGCTTACGACGACGAAGAAGTTATCGCAAACCTCAAAGAATCCGCTATGTGGTATGCAACTGGCCTCGTTAACCAGGACTGCGCACAGATCGACACTGAGCCGTCTGATTACTGCGTAGCTACTGCACAGGGCTGGTACGGCGCTGAGCTCTCTTCTTGGGGCCAGGGCAAAGACTACAAAGTAGTTATCCGTCAGAGAAACAAAGCATTTGCTAACCGCGCTTCCGTTATCGGCGCTTGCAACGGCGTATTCGCTAACTCCGAGCACCTCGAAGCAGCTGTTAAATACATTGCTTACTGCTCCACCAACGCTGACTACCGCAACATGCTCGCTTACGGCGCTCCGGAACTCGACTGGAAAGACAACGGCGATGGCACCATCACCAAAGTTGACGACGACTGGTCTCCGGGATCCTTCGCTCAGGCAGCTACTTGGATCATGAAACCGGCTGCTCCGGCTCCGGCTACCATGTACCAGGACATCGAGAAAATGTCCAAGAACGCTTCTGCTTCCGAGCTCATGGGCTTCACCTTTGATATCGCAGCAGTAGAGAACGAGATCGCAGCAGTTGACTCTGCTATGTCTCAGTACACCAACGGCCTCCTCTGCGGCACCTACACCGATGTTGACGCTACTCTCGCTGAAATGAGAGCAGCTGCTGAGGCTGCTGGCCTCCAGAAACTCATCGACGCAGTTACCGAGCAGGTTAACGCTTACCTCGGCTAATCTTTAAGATTGCTTTAGTAAGAGTACGATGTACAAATGAAAAAGGTCACCCTTCGGGGTGACCTTTTTTGTTGTGTAAAAAAACTTCCTTGAAAAGGGAGGGGGACCGCCGTATGGCGGTGGTGGGATAAAAGAGAATACGCACAGATTTATAGTTGTTGCGCTGAACGGAATCCCTCAGTCAAAATCTTCGATTTTGCCAGCTCCTTTAACAAGGAAGCTTTTTTACTGCGCAAAATGAACCCTCCCTTGAAAAGGGAGGTTCAGATTCGGCTATTCACGATTTGATCGATATAATCACAGACGCCGTCGAAATTTTCGCGTACAGCATTGTTGGGAATTCGTATAACAAGAAGATCCCATTGCGCCAAATATGCGCTGCGGTTCTCGTCATATTTTATCGCATCTTCGCTGTAGTGCTGTGATCCGTCCAGTTCAATCACCAATTTTGCCTTTGAACAGTAGAAATCGACAATGTACGGTCCGATAACTTTCTGTCGCAGAAAACGCGGCTGGTAGTTATGGAGATACTGATACCATAGGTGTTTTTCTTCCGGAGTCATCGATTTGCGCAGAGCTCGCGCCATAGGCGTAAGCGATTTATTATGCTTCTCCATTCGTTCATACCTGCAGGTAATTGACAACGGACAGCGTTTCTCCTTTTTCGCAATATACGCGCGGAACACGGCGGCCGATCAGGCACATCAGCTCGTAGTTGATCGTGCCGCACTGCGCCGCAAGGTCGGAGAACGTCAGCGACTGCGCGCCGTCCGTTCCGACAACCGTCACCGTATCTCCGCATTTTGCTTCCGGAATATCCGTAACGTCGAGCATCAGCTGATCCATGCAGATGTTGCCGATAATCGGCGCGCGCTTGCCGTGCAGAAGCATATAGCCTTTGTTCGAAAGCGTGCGCGGATAGCCGTCGGCATATCCGATCGGAACGGTCGCAACGCGCGTCGGCTTTTTCGCCATAAAAGTGCGGTTATAGGAAACGGAAGTGCCCGGTTCGATCTCTTTTACCATCGAAATGATGCTGTACAGCGACATAACCGGCTTGAGCGCGAACGGAAGCGGTTCACCGCTCGGCGGACAGCCGTACAGGATGATACCGGCGCGCGCAAGCTGCATGCCGTCGCTCTCGCGAAAGGCAATGCCGGCGCTGTTCTGGATATGATACAGCGGAAAAACAATGCCGCGTGCCTCCAAAACGGCACGAACTGCGTCAAAACGGCTGCGCTGCATCGCGGTATATGCGTCGGAAAGGCTGTCGCGGCTGTCGGCGCTTGAAAAATGCGAGAACATACCGCAGCAGTTGAGTCCCGGCAGGGAACAAATCTGCTCGATTTCGTCTGCGGCCGCAGCGGCATTACTTGCATCAAACCCGATTCGGCTCATGCCGGTGTCGAGCTTGATGTGGCAGTTAAGCGTAATTCCGGCTTCTGCCGCCGCTTCGCTGAGCATTTGCGCATATTCCGCGGAGAAAACCGCCTGTGAAATCCGGAAATCGGCGAGATCGGTTGCGGCTTCCGGCGGTGTATAACCGAGAATCAATACCGGTGCATCGATTCCGCCGCGTCGCAGGCTGATTGCTTCGCTGATGTTGGAAACAGCGAAAAAGGAAACACCTTCGCGCTCGAGTGTCTGCGCGATGACGCGGTCGCCGTGTCCGTAAGCATCGGCTTTCACGACGGCCATAACCTGTACCGAATCCGGCAGCTGTGCGCGGATCTGGTGAATATTAAATTGCAGGGCATCCAGATCGATCTGAGCCCAGGTTCGTCTGTAAAACGGTTTCATAGTACCTCCTGCGTTACGTACGAGGCTTTGCAGTCAACAGCATAATGCCGAGGATGTTGCAGATAACGGAGCCGAAAACGATCCAAAGACCGATGGAGGAAGCGGTGAAGGCGAGGATCAGAACGCCGCAAAGCAGCATAAATATGCCGAACAGCAGAATGATCAGACCTATCGATTTCAGCTGAGATTTTTGTTTCATGGTGAGCCCTCCAAAAAAGTTCCTAACATTTCTATGATACACCTTTTTTCATCTTCGCGCAAGAGAAAGATGTCGAATCCTTGTATTACGCTGTGTAATATTCTGCGAAGTTTTTAACACTTTCCACGGAGTTTTCAACGGAGAAGAAGATGATAATACAGCGAACAAGCGCACTTTTCAACCGAAACAACCGTTCTTGTTGAAAACTCCGGCGAAAAGGCGAGTCTACTCTGTGTAATAATATGCCGATATGATCGGAAAAATTTTTCGTAAAAAAGCGGATCCCAAAGGATCCGCCCGCGGGTTATGCGCGTAAATTTGTGAAAAAGTCGCTCAGCAGTTTGCGGCAGACAAGCTCGCGGATACCGCCGAGAATTTCCGGCGTATGATTAAAGCCGAGCTTCGTGAAGTCTGCCAGGGTGCCGCAGCAGCCGGCCTTTGGGTCGTATGCGCCAAAAACAACGGTGTCGACACGCGCATTGATAATGGCACCCATACACATCGGACACGGCTCCAGCGTGACGTACAGCGTACAGCCGGAGAGCCGCCAGGAGTCAAGCGATTTGCAGGCCGCGCGGATGGCGTTGATCTCGGCGTGTCCGAGTGCATCGTGATCGGTCTCGCGCGTGTTATGTCCTGTGGCGATGATCTCGCCGTCTTTTACGATCAGACAGCCGATCGGCGCTTCGCCGATTTTTGCGGCACGTTCCGCCTCCCGGATGGCGAGATCCATATAATCGGAATGCTGCATTTTTCGTTCCATGGTATCACCCCATCAGTTCAACCGATTCCGCGAGTGCAACAAGCAGACGGAAAATCAGCAGGAAGAAGAAAAAGGACGAACAGAAATTGCCGAGTTTTTTCTTATTGGAAAGCGCATCCGTCGGATGAACCAGGCGGAATGCGTTGGCGTCCATGCGAATAAAATGGAAATACGCAAAGAATGCGCCGGCAGTGATCAGAAGCGCCGTTGTCACGCGAATCACTTCGACAAGCGATTCGGAGGAAATGAGCGAAGGAAGAAAAGCATTGCCGTATGTGAACAGCAAAACGCATACAATGCGGGCAAACAGAACCGGACGGATACTTCCGCCGCGGATGGTGAAATAGCCGCCGGCAAGCGAGAAGAGGAAAATGGAGAAGGCGGCGGTTGCATCACGCGTGATCAGTGCGGAAAGAAGCGCGCAGCTGAGGATCGCAAAGCCGTCTCCAAAGCGTCGCAGAACGCGAAGCGCAATACCGTGTGTAAATATCGTTGTTAAAATTACAGTTAGTAAATCGGAAACGAGCTTATATGCGGGCGCAAGATGTGCCGGGAGGAAGGACGGCGTTGAAACAAACGCCGGAAGACTCAATCCGAGCAGACGCGCGAGCGCGTGCATTCCTTCCGTCAGCAGGAGTCCGCCAAGCCCGCAGGCAATAAGCAGAGGAACTGCGATGCGCGCGGTGTTGTGCCGCGCCGGCGCAAACATACGGTGGGTGTAAAGCTGATCGCGATAGACGAAAGAAGCGAGCGCCACCGGCAGGAGCAATGCGATAAAATCGACGAGCAGTGCCATGAAAAAGGCGGTTGGTCCGGCAACATTGATCCATCCGCTTGTCGGATTGATCTGAATATTCATGCCGAAGAAATAGCCGATATAGAGAATCGGCGTGCCGAGCGAGGCACGGCAGAGAAAATAGAGCAGTGCCAAAAAACACAGGAACGCAGAAGAGCGTTTTAACGAGCGCAGATAGCGCAGGCGATTGTTTGCGGAAATAAAACCGAGACCGTCCATATATGTCAGACTGCCTTCGATCGCTTCCTGTTCAAATTTATAGACCGTATAGCGCGTTACACTCACCTCCCGTTGCTTTTGTACAGCGATATTATACCATATCATAAAGCGGAATTTGATGCGGATTTGTTAACAAATTGCCGAAAGCGTGAAAAAAACGGCAGCCTGCAAAGCGAAGCTGCCGTTTGATAACCTTTTATGCGTTTTGGATCAGACCGGAAAGCGGTGCGGCACCTTTCGGCAGGATGATGCGGATCGCGTTTTGAACAGTTTCGACCTCGACATCGGTGTGGAACGAAACTTCGCCGTCGCGGCTTAAGCCGAACGGTTTGTCCGAATGGAGCTTGACGGACGGTGTTCTGGCGTATGTGATGTATTCCTGCAGGCTTGGCTTGTCAAGGTGTTTGCCTTTTTTATAGCACGGCAGAACGCTCAAAAAGTGCAGACGGCGCAGCTTTTTAATGAGCGTGAATTCAAGCAGACCGTCGTTTGCACAGCTGCGCGGAGCCGCGCAGAAACCGCCGCCGTAGTAGCGGCCGTTGCCGAACGAACAGAGCAGATACGAATCGGTGAATGTGGAGCCGTCGGCGAGTGTTGCGGTCATAACCTGACCCATCTTGCGGCAGAGCGTCACAAAAACGCCGGCGAGATAGCCGAACGGGCCGCGCATGATCGGGAATTTGTTGAGTTTCATCAGTTCAACGACAACATCGCAGTCAAAACCGATGTTTGTTACGTTGACCGAATAGCGGTCGTTTACACGCAGAAGATCAAAACCGATTGCTTCGCCTTCAACCTGTGCGCTCAAGTCGGAGAAAAACTCTTTGTGCTCAAAGCTGCGGACAAAGTCGTTTCCGCTGCCGCCCGGGATTACGCCGACTGCGGCATTTTCGAAATTGGCGGCACCGTTGATGGATTCGTTCAGCGTGCCGTCACCGCCATAGACGTAAAACCGAACCGGTTTTCCTTCCTCACAGGTGCGGCGGATATAGTGTTCGCAGTCGCCCGGCTCTTTGGTGACATAAATCACATATGGGATATCGCGGTCTTTCATGCAGGCTTCAATATGCGGAATCAGGTCCTGTGCGTTGCGCTTTCCTGCGGCCGGATTCAGCACGAAATGATAAACGGTTTCCATAGCCTCAACCCCTTCAATCGACAAATTCGATCAAAATGTATATTATCTTATATAGTACGTCATTTTTGGACATTTGTCAACATTTGTCCAAAAAACGCGGGCTTAAAAGACGAAACGGACGGTGTTTTCCGTCCGTTAAAGCCGTTTTTTAAAAGCAGAGCGCGATGTAAAAGTTATCGTAGAGATCGTCGTAATAATCGTACGGGTTCACACCGCCGCCGTTCGTGCTTTTGAGCTGATTGCAGCTGTATTCCTCGCCTGCGGTGATGAGTTCGCCGACAGTGAGCGCAAAACCGAGCGCGGTTGAAACTTCGCAGAAGCGCTGCATCGGCTCGTTTTCGGCTCTTGCGGCAAGCAGCTGTTCTTTTACGTTTGCATCCGCCCTTGCAAGAGCGAGCAGAGCATCCAGTTTTTCTCCCGTTGTCATATCACACCTGATAAAAACCGTGTTCACACAGGCGGTCGAAGCAGAGGTTTATTTCGTCATCGGTGAAAAGCAGACCGAATTCGCCGCGGACACAAACCGCCTCGGCGGAGAATTTGAGCAGTTTTTTCTCTGCCATCTGCGCAAAGCCCGGCGATTCCAGACCGCGGCGCAGAAGATTTTGCATAAAGCGGACACCGCCAAGTTTTGTGATCTGGCCGATATCGCGCGAAAGATCGATTTTAAGCTGTGCAGCCGCTTTGCTGAGCGAGTCAGTGAGAGCGGCGTTAAAAACAGGTTCGAGCGTTTTCATACGGTTCTTCCTTTCAAGAGGTATACTCAAATTCTACACAGTTCGAGAGGAAATGTCAAATGGAAAACCAAAGACAAAATTTTCGCTTTTTTGTGACAAGCGGGCGCGGATATGGTATAATGTGAATACGAAAATCGCGTTTCCGGAAGTGTCTCCGGGGACTGTGATATAAGGAGGAAAATCAATGAAAACTTGTCCAGTTTGTAAGGCACAGTGCGATCCGAATGCTCTTTACTGCACGAACTGCGGATGCGCGCTGAACGCTGTTCCGGTAACGCCGCAGCCGCAGCAGCCGGTATATAATGCACCGCAGCAGCCGCAGTACCAGCAACCGATGTATAACGCACCACAGCAGCCGCAGTACGGCCAGCCGATGTATAACGCACCGCAGCAGCCGCAGTACCAGCAGCCGATGTACAACGCACCGCAGCAGCCACAGTACCAGCAGCCGATGTACAATGCACCGCAGCAGCCGCAGTATCAGCAGCCGATGTACAACGCGCCACAGCAGCCGATGTACAATGCGCCGCAGCAGCCGCAGTACCAGCAGCCGATGTATAATGCACCGCAGCAGCCGCAGGCTCCGGTACAGCCGCAGGCTCCGGTACAGCCACAGACTCCGGTACAGCCGCAGGCTCCGGTACAGCCGCAGGCTCCGGTATACGAAGCGCCGAAAGCTCCGGTAGCTCCGCCGGCACCGCCTGTTCCGGTGAAATCCGAAGAAGAGATCCTGAACGAGAAGATTGCCGACAGTAAGGTTACCCGCATGATCGGCAGATCGGTTGCCGGATTCTTCGACAAACCGGCGATCCGCAAAATTCTGCGCGATCAAAAGATCGCGAACTTTACACTGACCGCGGACGAAAAAGGCTGTCACATCGTTGCGTACCGTGCTGACGGTTCCCGCTTTGATGCGCTTGACTTTTTGAAAGATTATCCGTTTGCTGTCTGCAAGGCAAAGATCCACAAAGAACTGCTTGCCGCAAACGCATCCGAAGAGGTTATCAACCGCTTTGTTGCTGAGGAATACGAGAAAGTTCCGTATGAATCCGCAAGACAGCGCCTTCTTGATAAGCTGTACACCGATTTCCTGCCGCAGTCTGACTGCCTGTCCGTCAACGTGCAGACCCGCATCGTAACGATCAAGCTTCCGGAGGTTCCGACCACGGTCCAGGAAGTGATGAATTCGGTTGTCACACCGCCGTCCGCACTTCCGAAGGCACCGCCGATGGAAATGCCGGCTCAGGCTCCGGCACAGCCGCAGCAGACACCGGGATTCCAGGAAGTACAGCCGCAGGCACCGCAGCAGGCATACGCAATGCCGCCGCAGATGCCGGTTTCGCCGGCTAAACCGAAGAAAGGCAAAAAAGGCCTTCTGATCAGCATCATCGCCGGCGTTCTCGCATTCATCGTTGCATTTGCAGTCGGTTTCTTCGCATTCGGCGGATTTGACCTGTTCGGCGGCGCACCGGCCGGCGAGCCGGAAGGCGAATCTTCGCTGATCCTTGACGGTGAGCTCAACGGCGGTGTCGTTGAAGAGATCCCGGAGGATATTCCGGAAGAAATCCCGGAAGCACCGGAAATGCCGGAAAGCCCGCACGACTTTGACCTGGAAAAAGGCGAGAACCCATACCTCTATGTAAAAGACGGTAACTACGAGATCCGTGTTGGCGCAGTGTTCTGGGAAAACAGCGGCATCGGCTCGGAAGAAATTTCCGCCGTATTTAAAGAGGTAGGCATCGACGTCGAAGAAGAAAACGGTGATCTCATCTTCATCGTTCCGGAAAATATCTACGATCAATACCTGGAGTTCGTTACGATGACGTTTGAAGTCGTTCTCGACCAGACGGAGCTTGCACGCCGCGAAATGTTCCCGGTTGTACAGGAAATTCATTTCAGCGAACAGTACAGAGAGGTTACCCTCGTGGTTGATACCGCCGCTGACTGGCATGCCGACGCAGAAGTGGCAGCAGGCTACACCGCAACCATCGGTGCACTGCATCAGATGTTCTACGGCGTACCGAGCGATATGACGATGGTTCGTGTGAACTACGTTGACATGAACACCGGTGACGTGCTCGACTCGCTCGAGATCATCAATCCGTTCTCGATGCTCGAATAACAGTAAACATTCCGTATAACGGAAACTATATTATACTAAAAGGAGAATATTTTATGGCAAACCGTATCGTACTCAACGAAACTTCCTACCACGGCAAAGGCGCGATCAATGATATCGTTGCTGAAGTAAAAGGCCGCGGCTTCACCAAAGCGTTCGTCTGCTCCGACCCGGACCTGATCAAATTCGGCGTTACCGCAAAAGTAACCGCAGTTCTGGATGCAGCTGACCTCGCTTACGAGATCTACTCCGACATCAAAGCAAACCCGACGATTGAGAACGTTAAAAACGGCGTAGCAGCTTTCAAAGCTTCCGGCGCTGACTACATCATCGCAATCGGCGGCGGTTCCTCCATGGATACCGCAAAAGCTGTCGGCATCATCATCACCAACCCGGAATTCGAAGATGTCCGCAGCCTGGAAGGCGTTGCACCGACCAAGAACAAGTGCGTTCCGATCATCGCTGTTCCGACCACCGCAGGTACCGCAGCAGAGGTTACCATCAACTACGTTATCACCGACGTGGAGAAAAACCGCAAATTCGTCTGCGTTGACGTTCACGATATCCCGGTTGTTGCAATCATCGACCCGGATATGATGGCTACCATGCCGAAAGGCCTCACCGCCGCAACCGGTATGGACGCACTGACCCACGCAATCGAAGGCTTTACCACGAAAGCGGCTTGGGAAATGACCGATATGTTCCACCTCAAAGCAATCGAACTGATCGCGAAGAACCTCCGCGGCGCTGTTGACAACACCGCTGACGGCCGTGAAGGCATGGCTCTTGGCCAGTACATCGCAGGCATGGGCTTCTCGAACGTTGGTCTGGGCATCGTTCACTCGATGGCTCATCCGCTCGGCGCAGTTTATGACACGCCGCACGGTGTTGCAAACGCAATCCTCCTGCCGACCGTTATGGAATACAACGCAGAAGCAACCGGCGACAAATACAAATACATCGCAGCTGCAATGGGCGTTGAAGGCACGCAGGACATGACCGTTGAAGAGTACCGCAAAGCTGCTGTTGAGGCAGTAAAACAGCTCTCCGCTGACGTTGGCATTCCGGCTGACCTCAAAGAGATCGTAAAAGAAGAGGACGTACAGTTCCTCGCTGAGTCCGCTTTTGCAGATGCTTGCCGTCCGGGCAACCCGAAGGACACCTCTGTTGAAGAGATCGCAGCACTCTACCGCAAACTCCTTTGATATAAAACTTCTTTCGTAAGTTGTTGGTTTTAAAATGGGAAAACACGCGTGCCGAAAGGCGCGCGTGTTTTCTTTCTGTTTGTATTTTTGCCTTGAAGCCATCTTGTTACAGTGCTATAATAACTTTATATGCAAACTCGTTGAAAGGGGTTATTCCATTGGATATTCTGCGCGTGGAAAATCTGGTCAAATCCTTTGGCCGCACGCAAATTATCAAAGATATTTCCTTCTCGGTCGGTGAAGGCGAGATCGTGGGCTTCGTTGGCCCAAACGGCGCCGGCAAAACGACCACGTTAAAACTGATTACAAACCTCATCTTTCCGGACAGCGGTACGATCACCGTTGCCGGTCACGATCTGATGAAAGAGCGTGAGCAAGCACTCTCGCACCTCTCCGGTATTATCGAAAATCCGGGACTTTATCTGAACCTGAGCGGCAAAGAGAATCTCGACTTTATCCGCCGTCTGCGCGGCGTTTCGAAGGAGAAATATGACGAGGTCGTTGCGATCACCGGTCTCGGCGACCGCCTTTCCCGCAAAGTTAAAAAGTATTCGCTCGGTATGAAACAGCGCCTTGCCATCGGTATGTGTTTGCTTTCTTCGCCGGATTTTCTGATTCTGGACGAGCCGACGAACGGCCTTGACCCGACGGGTACGATGGAACTGCGCGAGCTGATCGTAAAAATGGCGAAGGAATACGGCGTTTCCGTCCTGTTTTCTTCGCATATGCTCGATGAGGTCGGCCGCATTTCCGACCGCGTTATCTATATTAAGGAAGGTCAGCTGCTCGGCGAGCGTACCCGCGAGGAAATGTTCGATACGGAGAGCTATCTGCTTTCTGTCAGCAGTGCGGAACAGTCGCTTCGTATTCTCACGCCGCTTGCCGGTGTTCGTTCCTGCAAGAAGCTCGACGAAAACCACGTCCGCCTCGAAACGGAAAAGGATGCGGTTGGCGGTATGCTTGCGGCGCTTCTTGGCAGCGGCATCGTCCTCTCCGATGTGCAGAAAGAGAGCGATCAGCTTGAAAACATCTATCGCGAGATCTTCCGGGAGGGCGTCAAATGAGACTGCTCACCCGTTTTGAGTGCAAAAAATCGTTCCTGAGCGTCAAAAACCTCCTTCTTTTGCTCCTTCTGCTCGTCACGATCGCATATCCGCTTGTTGACGGTGCGATGAAAACGTGGGAGGCAAACGGAAAACGCTTTGGCGGATACAGCTCGATTTCCTCCGCCGGTTGGGGTTCGGAGGACTGGGGTGCGGCGATCCGTATGTCCCAGCTGTTGAATCTCTATCCGGATCCGCTGACGCGCCCGGAAGAGGTTGAGGCAGAGCTCGACGTATGGCGCATGGATTCGCACTATTCTGCGGCGCGCCGCGTTTATATGCGCTGGCTCGGCGAGGACCGCTGGCGCGATGCGGTTCAGGCGGCCGTTGACCAGGATGTAAACGTCCGCGATGCCATGGCGGCCGGTGTGATCGATGCACGCCTCGGCGGCAACGCCGAAACGCTGCAGGAACTCGATAACCGCATCCACAAAAATCAGTATCTGCTCGATCATGATGTGCGCATCATCACCGAAGACACGGCGATGACAGGCTGGGCTTTCCTGCGCCGCGTGCTGGATACGCTGCTTCCGGTATTGTTCACTGCGGCGGTTGTTGCGGCGGCTGCTGACGTTGTTGCGGCAGAACGCGACACCGGCAGCTTCAAATTCCTGCTGCTCCAGCCGATTCCGCGCCGCAATATCTTTACGGCGAAACTCGGTGTTTCGTTCATGCATACGCTTTGCCTCGTGTTTGTTCCGTTTGCGCTGGCGTTTTGTGCATCGACCCTGCTTTTTGGCACGGGCAGCGGCGACTATCCGATGGCATACTGTGCCGATTCTTATGTGAGCTTTATCAACAGCGGCTATGACGTACAGGCGGTCGAATATATCGCAACTGCCGATTGGTTTGTGCAGCTGCTGCCGCTGATGTTCTGCTGGCTTTTGTTCCTCACCGCGTTTGCGGTATTTGTATCCACCGCGGCAAAAACGAGTGTCACCGCACTCACCGTTACGCTGACCACCACGCTTGCGGCGTCGGTCATGCAGCCGTATCTCACGGGTATCCCGGGATTTTCGGCGATCTGGCCGTTTTCTTATGCCGACCCGATGGCTGTTCTTTCCGGTGAATTGCAGACGACCGCACTCTGCGGCATTGTTGTGCTGCTCGGCTTTTCCGCCGCTTTGATCACGGCAAGCTTCGTGATGTTCTGCAGAGAGGATGTGACCTGCTGATGAAAAAGAAACCGTATTCCATCGGCGGTCTGCTCGCCTTTGAATTTAAAAAACTGGCCGCAAGCCGCAAAAACTGGGCGGTCATCGCGATTCTCTGCGTCACGCTCTTCCTTTTTGTTGCCTACAATATGCAGCAGGAGGAGCAGGAGAGAAAAGAAGTCTCCGCAGAGTGCGACTTCCTGGTCACGTGGTATGGCTATAAAGCGGGAACGTATGCGGAGTTTTATGATTTCTTTGAAAATCCGTCCCTGAAAAAATACGCCGAAGTCTCTGAAAAGCGTGCGGATTATTTTGAGGCACTTGCCGCTGCTTACCGCGCCGACGATGCGGATGCGATCATTGCCGCAAGAAGAACGTACTACGATTTTCAGATCGAGTTCATCAACTGGATGGCAGACTATGCCGACACGGACGAATATAACCTCTTTATTAAATCGCTGCAGACGGAGCTGGGTGATTCATTCCGTTCGGCACTTGCCGTAAACCGCGAGGAAGCGTACTACTTCGCGGCACAGAAAGCGTATTACGAAGAGCTCGAGGTGTCGGGTGCAAAACCGATCATTTCGCTGTATGACATGTCCGCGTTCCATTTCCTGTACCGCTTTTTGACTACGCTGTTTCCGACCGTCGTGCTGATTGCGGCATTTTTGCTGCTGTCGGACACGATGTCCTCCGAAAAAGATACCGGTTCGTACAAATTCCTGCTTTTACAGCCGATTTCCCGCGGAAAGGTCCTGCTTGTCAAGATCCTTGCCGGCATGCTCTATGCCGCGGCGGTAACTTTGGTACTTTTGCTGGCTGCATTTTTGCTCACCGGTCTTTTAAACGGATTCGGTTCGCCGAATTATCCGGTTCTCTCCGATGCGGACGGCCTTGTTTCGTTTGACGCCGCGAAGTCGAACTATTACGCAGAAATCGAGAGGATGCAGTATAACGGCATCTATAACTCGCTCAATATGCGTGTCGACCGCGCGTATTCTACATTTGAAACACTCGGCGACGGTCTGCACCTGGGTGTCAGCCCGTTTTCTCCGGTGGAATCGGTCGAAAATCCCGGCGGCTGGCGCGGTTACAGAGGTTCTGCACTTGCGGCACCGGCAAAAGATCTTTCGGTCGTTCCGATGTGGAACGTTCTGCTGCAGTCGCTCGTTCCGCTTGCGTTTTTCTTCCTGCTTGTGTCCTGTGCCGCGGTCTGCATTTCCGCATTTTCGTACAGCGGTGTGCTTTCGCTGATTCTCTGCGCGCTTGCGGGTATCTGCCTGATGCCGCTTGTCTCCGTTCCGGGTTCACCGCTACAGACGGCGGGTGCCGCTCTGCTTGTTTCGGGACTCAGCGGACAGACCGCGCTGACGGCGTCGCTTGCTTCGTTTGGCGCGTCGCTCGTTCTCTATGGCGCAGCGGTGCTCGGTTTCAGAAGAAAGGACATCTTCTGTTAACGGTTTGTTTTCGGAAAAACAATTGCGAAATTCCCTGTATTGTGGTAAAATAGATATCACAGTTATATTATGTTAGATTGTCCGTTGTAAGGGCGAAAAGGAGATGACAAGGATGAAAGTATTGCTGTATACCGAAGCGATGAATTTGCTCGGCAAGTCCGGCGTCGGTAAAGCGCGCAGCCATCAGATCCGTGCTTTGGAGCAGGTTGGCGTTGAATGGACGATCGATCCGAAGGAAAAGGTTGATCTTGTCCACATCAATACGATTCTTCCAAAATCGAAAGCTCTTGCGAAGCGCTCCAGAAAAAACGGCACGCCGGTTGTTTATCACGCGCATTCCACCGTTGAGGATTTCCGCAATTCTTACGTTGGCGCAAATGCTTTTGCACCGTTTTTCAAAAAATGGCTCTGTTCCTGCTATCGCCTCGGCGATACGCTGATCACGCCGACACCGTATTCGAAACGCCTGATCGAAAAATATAACATCGGCAAACCGATCTATCCGTGCTCCAACGGCATTGACCTTTCGTTCTTTGACCGCAACAACGAGCGCCAGGTCGATTTCCGCGAGTATTTCGGCTTAAAACCGGACGATAAGGTCATTATGAGTGTTGGTCTGTGGATCGAACGCAAAGGTATTCTTGATTTCGTTGAGCTTGCAAAACGGATGCCGGAGTATCACTTTATCTGGTTTGGCTACACCTCGCTGTGGAGCGTTCCGGCAAAGGTACGCAAAGCGGTCAAAACGAAACTGCCGAATCTGCATTTCCCGGGATTTGTCGAAAGCCCGATCCTGCGCACCGCATACTGGGATTCCGATCTCTTCCTTTTCCCGACGTATGAGGAGACCGAGGGCATCGTTCTGCTTGAGGCGCTTGCCGCAAAACAGAATGTGCTCATCCGCGATATCCCGATCTATGAAGAATGGCTGACCGACGGCGAAAACGTCTATAAAGCCGGAACGATCGAACAGTTCGAGGAGAAAATCCGCGGTATCCTGGAAAAGAAACTGCCGGATCTCACCGAAAACGGTTATAAGGTCGCGGAGGACCGCTGCATTGCCGCGGTGGGCGAGAGACTGAAAATGATCTACGAAGAGACGATCGAGCGCACAAAGAAATAACGAAAAAGGGCATCTTCCTTAAAAAAGGAGATGCCCTTATCTGTTGCAAAGAGAAAGAAAAATCACCGGAGAAGCTCTCCGGTGATTTTTGAGTTGGTTCATTCGCTCAGGTATTCTTTTACCATCGCCTGCAGAAGTTCATCACGGTCAATATGACGGATCAGGCTGCGCGCATTGTTATACGTGGTGATGTAAGCCGGATCTTCCGAGAGGATATAGCCAACGATCTGGCTGATCGGATTGTATCCTTTGTGATTCAATGCATCATACACCTCGGTGAGAATGCGTTTCATCTCTTTGTCTTTCTCGTCATTGACCGAAAATGTCATCGTTTTGTCGTACATGCTCTGATACCTCCGACCCTAAAATTCTAATCTATAGTATACATCAAAACGAAAAAAATCGCAAGGTGTATTGTAATCTTTTTTAACCATTTCCGTTCTTTTCACATAAGTGAAAGATGCACGAAAAAATTCTCCTTCGAGAAAGGATTTTTTTCAAAGTAAGTATAGCTTTTTTGAAAGCTTTCTGTTATAATACTATGTGGTGTTTGGTACCCTGTACCAAACGTAAAATTCGAAACACCGTGCTGCGGCGGAAAGGACGCCTGCACGCACCGTGGATAAATAAATTGGAGGAGATTTATCGTGAGCAAAAAGTATGTTTACCTTTTCTCTGAAGGCAACGGCTCCATGCGCGAACTGCTCGGCGGCAAAGGTGCTAACCTTGCTGAAATGACCAACCTCGGTCTGCCGGTTCCGCAGGGCTTTACCATTTCCACAGAGGCTTGCACCCAGTACTATGAGGACGGCCAGAAGATCAATGATGAGATCCAGGCACAGATTATGGAATACATCGGCAAGATGGAAGAAGTTGTCGGCAAAAAATTCGGCGACCTCGAGAACCCGCTGCTGGTTTCCGTTCGTTCCGGTGCACGTGCTTCCATGCCGGGCATGATGGACACCATCCTCAACCTCGGTCTTAACGAAGAAGTAGTTGAAGTTATGGCTAACAAATCGGGCAACGCTCGTTGGGCTTATGACTGCTACAGACGTTTTATCCAGATGTATTCCGACGTTGTTATGGAAGTCGGCAAAAAATACTTCGAAGAACTCATCGACAAAATGAAAGAGGAAAAAGGCGTTTCTCTCGACACCGAGCTGACCGCTGAAGACCTCAAAGAGCTCGCTAACCAGTTCAAAGCTGAATACAAAGCTAAACTCGGTGTTGACTTCCCGTCTGACCCGAAAGAGCAGCTCATGGGCGCTGTTAAAGCTGTATTCCGTTCCTGGGACAACCCGCGTGCAAACGTTTACAGAAGAATGAACGACATTCCGTACTCCTGGGGCACCGCTGTTAACGTTCAGATGATGGCGTTCGGCAACCTCGGCGAGACCTCCGGCACCGGCGTTGCATTCACCCGTAACCCGGCAACCGGCGAGAAGAAACTCTTCGGTGAGTTCCTCATGAACGCACAGGGCGAAGACGTTGTTGCTGGTGTTCGTACTCCGCAGACCATCGATCAGCTTGCTGAAGTTATGCCGGAGTGCTACGCTCAGTTCGTAGAGATCTGCAACACCCTCGAGAACCACTACCGCGATATGCAGGACATGGAGTTCACCATCGAGGACAAAAAACTCTACATGCTCCAGACCCGTAACGGTAAGAGAACCGCAGCTGCTGCTCTGAAGATCGCTTGCGACCTCGTTGACGAAGGCATGATCTCTGAGAAAGACGCTGTTGCTATGATCGACCCGAGAACTCTCGACTCCCTCCTGCACCCGCAGTTCGAGGCGAAAGCTCTCAAATCCGCAAAACCGCTCGCTTCTGCACTTGCTGCTTCTCCGGGCGCTGCTTGCGGCCGCATCGTCTTCACTGCTGACGACGCTAAAGAGTGGGCAGAAAAAGGCGAAAAAGTTATCCTCGTTCGTCTCGAGACTTCTCCGGAAGACATCGAAGGCATGGTTGCTGCACAGGGCATCCTCACCGTTCGCGGCGGTATGACCTCTCACGCAGCAGTAGTTGCACGTGGCATGGGCACCTGCTGTGTATCCGGCTGCGGCGAGATCAAAATGGACGAAGAGAACAAGAAATTCGAGCTGGCTGGCAGAACCTTCGTTGAAGGCGACTGGATGTCTCTCGACGGCTCCACCGGTGCAATCTACGGTGAAGCTATTCCGACCACCGACGCTTCCATCGGCGGTGAGTTCGGCCGCATCATGAGCTGGGCAGATCAGTTCCGCGTTCTGAAAGTAAGAACCAACGCTGACTCCCCGCGTGACGCTAAACAGGCTAAAAACTTCGGTGCAGAAGGCATCGGCCTCTGCCGTACCGAGCATATGTTCTTCGACGCTGACCGTATCCCGGCTATCCGCGAGATGATCGTTGCTGACACCGTTGAGCAGAGAGAAGTTGCTCTTGCAAAACTCCTCCCGATGCAGCAGGCTGACTTCGAGGGTATGTACGAGGCTATGGAAGGTGCTCCGATCACCATCCGCTTCCTTGACCCGCCGCTGCACGAGTTCGTTCCGACTGAGGAAGACGATATCGCTGCTCTGGCTGCTACCATGGGTAAATCCGTTGCAGACGTTAAAGCTATCATCGCTTCCCTGCACGAGTTCAACCCGATGATGGGTCACCGTGGCTGCCGTCTGGCTGTTACTTATCCGGAAATCGCTGCAATGCAGACCAAAGCAGTTATCCAGGCTGCTCTCGCTGTAAAAGCTAACCACCCGGATTGGAACATCGTTCCGGAGATCATGATCCCGCTCGTTGGCGAAATCAAAGAGCTCGCTTACGTTAAAGGCATCGTAACCTCCACCGCTGACGCAGTTATCGCTGCTGCTGGCTCCGACCTGACCTACAAAGTAGGCACCATGATCGAGATCCCGCGTGCTGCTATCACCGCTGACGAAATCGCAAAAGAGGCTGAGTTCTTCAGCTTCGGCACCAACGACCTGACCCAGATGACCTTCGGCTTCAGCCGTGACGACGCTGGCAAGTTCCTCGGCGCTTACTACGACAAGAAGATCTACGAGAACGATCCGTTCGCAAAACTCGACCAGAACGGCGTTGGCAAACTCGTTAAGATCGCTGCAGACCTCGGCAAACAGACCCGCCCGGACATCAAACTTGGTATCTGCGGCGAGCACGGCGGCGACCCGTCCTCCGTTGAATTCTGCCACAAAGTTGGTCTGACCTACGTTTCCTGCTCGCCGTTCCGCGTGCCGATCGCAAGACTGGCTGCTGCACAGGCTGCAATCAAAGACATGAAATAATTTCGTGCCTT
>JBGUUS010000143.1:0-4100 GCA_045133675.1 Oscillospiraceae bacterium
TTCATATTCTTTCTCCTTTGTGGAAGATTATACGAGATAGCCGCCGTTTCTGGCAGCCTTTCTATCGAGTGTACAGCGATATGTGAGGATAACGAGCGCCAAAATCATGCAGACAGCTGCCGCGCTGAAAAAGAGGCTGGCATAACCGACTGTCGAGTTCACCGTTGTCGCCGCCGCAAGCATAGCGGAGCCGTATCGGCCAAGCATCGTCGTTTCAATTGTGCTGACAACGCTTCCGAGGAGACCGCGCGTCAGATAGAGAAACGACATCACAGAGAGCATCGTGATCGAAAAGGCATTCGACCAGATTTTCTTTTCGCCGAACGCCAGAACGAGGATCGACGTCACGAGCATAAACAGCAGCATAACAGTGTTTTCCACGATCGGCGCGATCGGTACGTAAAAATATTCAATTGCCGTCGGATCGGTGACGAACAGCGGACGGATCTCGCGCTGCAGCATAACGCATACAACATAGCCGACCACCCAAAGTACCGAAAGTACCAGCGATGCGATCGAAAGAACGCGCACGCATTTCGGTGCGGAAGTTTTCACTTTCATACCAGTACACCTCCGGTTTTCTCCAGTTTTCTGTCAAGGCCGGCGCGGTAAGCGAGAAGCGAGAGCGCGATCAGCATACACAGCACGCTCATCGAGAAAAATCCGCTGACAAACGAAAGCGACTGCGAAACCGAGCTCATCGCCGCAAGCGCGGAATAGCCCTGATATTGGCCAACCATCACCGATTCCGCTGCACTGGCAAACGAACCGATCGGACCCATCAGCGCGGCGAAAACCGCCTCAACCGTAATTGCCGCGATCGCAGCACCTCTTGCCCATACCGGTTTGTTCCAGAACGCGAGCAGTAAAACCGCCGCAACGCTCTGCAGCAGAACAACCAGACCGTTTACAAGAAGCGGCGCCATCGGCAGGATCCAGCGGTCGATGACCTCTTCCGGATAATTCATCATAATGCGGAAGTCACGCTGAAACACGATGCTTACAACGTATCCGACCGCCCATAAAAAGCCAAGCGCCAGCGAAACAATCGCAAAGATGCGCGAGGCTAACGGCGCAACTGTTTTCTTCATATTGGAAAAACTCCTCTATAATCGAATATCGAAACGGGAAAAATCCCGTTTCGATCCGATTCAGGTTATTAGTGATGGAACAGACGGATGCCGGTGAATGCCATAGCGATGTCGTATTTATTGCAGGTAGCAATAACGTGATCGTCGCGGATGGAGCCGCCCGGCTGTGCGATGTAGCAAACGCCGCTTCTGTGTGCGCGCTCGATGTTATCACCGAACGGGAAGAATGCGTCGGAACCGAGTGCAACACCGGTCATCTGATCGAGCCAAGCGCGTTTTTCTTCGCGGGTGAAAACAGACGGCTGCTCGGTGAAGGTCTCTGCCCATACGTCGTCGCCGATAACGTCCTCGTAATCTTCGCTGATATAAACGTCGATTGCGTTGTCGCGGTCTGCGCGGCGGATGCCTGCTTTAAACGGCAGGTTGAGCACTTTCTCATGCTGGCGGAGCCACCAGATGTCTGCTTTGTTGCCTGCAAGGCGGGTGCAGTGAATTCTGGACTGCTGGCCTGCGCCGATACCGATTGCCTGGCCGTCTTTAACGTAGCAAACGGAGTTGGACTGGGTGTATTTGAGAGCGATCAGCGAGATGATGAGGTCACGTTTTGCCTCTTCCGGAAGGTTTTTGTTCTCGGTGATCATGTTTGCGAACAGGCTGTCGCCGATTTTCAGTTCGTTTCTGCCCTGTTCAAAGGTGATGCCGTATACGTCTTTGCGCTCGATAGCAGCCGGAACGTAGTTCGGATCGATTTTGATAACGTTGTAAGTGCCTTTGCGTTTCGTTTTCAGGATCTCGAGTGCTTCTTCGGAGTAATCCGGAGCGATAACGCCGTCGGAAACTTCGCGTGCGATCAGTTTTGCGGTTGCAGCGTCGCAGCAGTCGGACAGCGCGATGAAGTCACCGTAAGAGGACATACGGTCAGCGCCGCGTGCTCTTGCATAAGCGCAAGCCAGCGGAGAGAGCTCAGCGTCATCTACGAAGTAGATCTTGCGCAGAACGTCCGAAAGCGGCAGACCGACAGCAGCACCTGCCGGAGAAACGTGTTTGAAGGAAGCAGCTGCCGGAAGACCGGTTGCAGCTTTCAGTTCTTTAACGAGCTGCCAGCTGTTGAATGCGTCCATGAAGTTGATATAGCCCGGGCGGCCGGAGAGAACCTCGATCGGAAGTTCTGCATCGCCCTGCATGAAAATACGGGACGGTTTCTGGTTCGGGTTGCAGCCATATTTGAGTGCAAGTTCTTTCATTTTCCTGACCCTTTCTTGATTAGCAGTGTTTGTTGATGATGCGGGTTTCAGCCTCGCCGGTTTCAAGGTTTACGAAACGGGTGAAAAGGCTTACCTTGTTGTCTTTGTTGAGAGAGTTCCAGAGCATCTCGGTGAATGCTTCAAGATCATTGCCGAGTTCAACCTTCTCCGGTTCGCCTTCAAAGCTCGGGATCGGGTTGCCGTCGCATTTGTAGGTGTGGATGAAGTGGCCTTCGCCTGCAACCGGCTGTGCAAACTCCCAGAAGTAACGCAGAGCGGACTCGCCGTTGCCGTCGTTGCTCTTGAGGATGGACATTTTGTAGGTGAAGCCGCCGTCAGCGAAAGTAGCGATGCCGGAAATACGCGGAGTCCAGTTCGGCGGATCCGGCTCAAACGTACGGGTGCGCAGTGCTTCTTCAAAGGTTTTGCCGTCTTTAACGAAATCATAGACGGTGTCGGTCTGGTCGCCGTTGGTTACGATCAGCTCGTTGTTCAGCTGGCGAACCGGCGAATAGATGATGAGGGACGGATCGACAAGTTTCGATTCGTCGTATGCACGGGTGCGGATGCCGTTGTCCTCGTTTACCTCAAAAATGCGGTTTCTCGAGTTTTCGCTTCTGCCCATGATAAAGTATGCAATGACCGCGTTTTTGCCGTCGGCGCTTTTGCCGATGATGATGCCGCGGCCCGGATAGGTGTTTTCACACAGTGCGTTCTGCAGATCAATACGCATTGTTTTTCCTCCTTATTCTTCGACAACGGCAATGCCGTTGACAACCCGGATTTTATCTTCGCAGAAGAGGGATACTGCTTTCGGCAGGATCTTCCATTCTGCTTCTTCCATAACTCGTTTCTGCAGGATCTCCGGCGTATCGCCGTTTTTAACGGCAACGCCTTTTTGCAGAATGATCGGTCCGCCGTCGCAGACCTCGGTGACGAAATGAACGGTAGCGCCGGTAAGTTTAACGCCGCTTGCCAGAACCGCTTCGTGCACGTGCATACCGTAAAATCCTTTGCCGCAGAAGCTCGGGATCAGCGCCGGGTGCACGTTCATCATGCGGTAAGGGAACGCATCGGAAACCATGCGGTCAACGATGGTCATAAAGCCTGCATAAACAACGAGATCCGCTTCCTCTTCTTTGAGTGCAGCAAGCAGATCGGCCGAAAATGCTTTCGAATCCGGATACTGCTTTCTTTCGATCACGCGTGTTTTGATGCCGGCATTTTCCGCACGGGTCAGCGCATAAACGCCCGGTTTCGATGCGATAACGCAGGTGATCTCGCCGTTTTTGATCTCACCGCGCTGCTGTGCATCGATGAGCGCCTGCAGGTTCGTGCCGCCGCCCGATACCAGAACAACGATTTTTTTCATATTCGTTCTCCCGTATCTTACTCGATGATGATGCCTTCTTCGCCTGCAACGATCTCGCCGAGAACGAATGCTTTCTCGCCTGCTTCGGTGAGTGCTGCGATTGCTGCATCAACGCTGTCTTTTGCAACAGCCATGCACATGCCAACGCCCATGTTGAAGGTGTTGAACATATCGCGCTCCGGAATGTTGCCGGTTTTTGCGATCAGGTCGAACAGCGGGAGAACCGGAACAGCCTTGCGGTCGATCTTAGCGGTCAGACCGTCTTTCATCATACGCGGAATGTTCTCATAGAAGCCGCCGCCCGTAATGTGGGAGATCGCCTTGATGTCGGCAGCCTCGATCGCAGCGAGGACCGGCTTAACATACAGTCTGGTCGGCTCAAGGAGCGCTTCA
>JBGUUS010000144.1:0-4880 GCA_045133675.1 Oscillospiraceae bacterium
AATGATGATATACAAAACTTCGTTTTGATGATATGCAATTCCTGCGGAATTGATGATATACACGGCTTTCGCCGTGATTTATGTGAGGGTTCGAATTCATACGTAAAAATGCAAATAATATCTTTTTCATAGACCCAAAATAACGACTCGTTTGAGTCGTTATTTTTTATCCGCCGCGGCAGAAATGGTATCGTATCACCGATAGAAATTTCCGCAGCTCTGTGCTATAATCTGCTTAATAAAAGAAAATGAGGTGGAGACATGGCGGAGCTTTTTCCCGGCGGTAAGCAGAAAGCGTTTAATATCACATATGATGACGGCGTTTTACAGGATGAGCGCTTTGTGGAGTTACTGAACCGATACGGCATAAAGGGAACGTTTAATCTGAACTCCCAGCTGATGCAGGAGGAGTTTGCGTGGATTCATCCAAACGGTATGCAGGTCAGACGTCTTTCTCCCGATCGTGCGAGACATCTGTACGACGGTCATGAGATCGCTTCCCATACCCTCACGCATCCGTATATGCACGGCCTTTCGGATGAGGAGCTGTATCGGCAGCTGAAGCGCGATAAAGAGAATCTGGAAAATCTGTTCGACAGAGAAGTGAAGGGTTTTGCGGTTCCTTTTGACTACTACGATGACCGTATTGCCGATTGTGCAAAGGCCTGCGGTTTTGCATATGCCCGGAAAAGCGAATGCACCGGAGATTTTTCGCTTTGCAACGATGTCTTCCATTGGAAAGCCGGTATTTATCACATCGACCGCGATTTGCCTGATTTTGCAGCAGCGTTTCTGAACACGCAGGAGGAATTGGCTGTGTGTCAGATTGTCGGTCACAGTTATGACCTGGATGCAGAAAATCTGTGGGGAACGATGGAGCTGATCTGTGCCGCCGTATCCAAATGCGATGATATCTGGTTTTGCACGAACGCGGAATTGTCTGCGTTCGTTGAAAATAGAAAATTGATATGATACAATACAGATAGCAAAACAGAGCAGGAGGGTATCTTATGTATTTTCATCATTATACGATCCCGATTAAAGGCGTGGAGAAGAAAACGATTTTTCATTTCAGCGATTCGCATCTGACCGGTGCGGATGCGCTTTCCACCGAAGAAGAGCGCGCTTTGGCCGAAAAACAGTCGGCTGCATGGCTGGCAGTACGTCATGATTTCGGAAGGGTATATAACGAATCGTGCGACGATCTCGATGCATTCGATCAGTACATGGAAATGATCCGTGAAGGCAACAAATACGACGCGGTTGTTATCACAGGTGATACCATTGATAATGTCAGAGGCGCAACGCTTCGTATGATGGAAAAAGGAATCTCGCAGATCAAAGTTCCGTTTGCGGTTGTTGCGGGAAATCACGAACCGGTTTCCCAGCTTCCGGATGATCTGGGACTTTCCGTTATGAAGCAGCCGTTTTACACCGTCGATCTCAGCGATGTAGTTCTTGCAGCTTTCAACGACCAGGAGCGCAGCATTACGAAAGAACAGCTTGATGCGCTCAAAGCGCTGAAATCCGGCGGCAAGCCGGTTATCGTGGTGATGCATATTCCGGTTATGACGGACGGCAACCGCGAGCTGCTGATGAATGCCGGCGTATATTTTCAGCTGAACTATGACGGATGCCCGGAGGAAAACCACGAGTTTATTGCGGAGCTTACTGCTCAGGACTCGCCGGTTGCAGCTGTTTTCACCGGCCATCTCCATTTTATGTGTGTCAGCGAGATTGCAAACGGCGTTATGCAGTATGGCTGTTCGCAGTCGATTGCCGGACATTGCAACGTCTATACAATCGGTGAATAATCGCTTTTTTGAGGGCTTTCCGCGTTGCGGAAAGCCTTTTTCTTGTATATTTCGACTTAAAACGTTCATTTTTTTAATAATTTCGAAATAAATATGAAAAAAGAACAAGTTCGGATGTCAAAAATCTACAAACTCGTTTGACATAAATCTTTTCTGCATGATATAATTTAACAAAATAATGCTCCATCATGGATGAAGTGTGTGCACTTTCACCACTTTAAAGCGGATGCGATTTTCGCTTTTGCTGTGCCGTGCAGGAGACATATCAGAAAGAAGGTTTACCATGGCAAAAAAGATTAAGCTCGATGCCAACGGATACCGCAAGTTCGGTATTATCGACAGCTTGGCATACGCAGCAGGTGACCTCGGCTGCAACATGAGCTTCGCGCTGAAAGGCACGATGGCTCTGTTCTGGACGCAGGTTATGGGTATGGGAGCTTGGTATTCTCTGCTCCTCATCATCGTTCAGTTCTGGGATGCAATCAACGACCCGCTGATCGGTTCGATCATCGACGCTGACCGTCGTCAGTACAAACGCAATAAGTTCCTGTCTTACATCTGGTTCGGCTCCATCGGCCTGATCGTTGGCGGCGCATGCTGCTTCCTCCCGTTCCCGGGTGCTCCGGTTTGGGCAAAATTCATCATCTTCATCGCAGGTTACGTTGTCTGGGATGCATTCTACACCATCGCAAACGTTCCGTACGGCTCGCTCCTGTCCCTCATTTCCAATGACCCGGCTGACCGTGCTTCCCTTTCTGCATGGCGTTCGGTTGGTTCCATCTTCGGCAACATGCTCCCGATGGTTATCCTCCCGTTCATTATCTACAACCCGGATCAGTCTCTGAACGGCTTCAAAGTATTCCTGGCAGCTCTCATCATGGGCGGCCTCGGCTTCATCTGCTTCCAGTTCATGATCCGCAACACCACCATCCGTGTTGACACCAACGTGAACCTCAACGAAGAACAGCCGAAGTTCAACATCTTCAAAGCACTGCTCAACTTCGTTAAAAACCGCCCGGCAGTCGGTGCGACGCTCGCTGCTATGGGTATGTTCATCGGTATGCAGGGCGCTGCAACCGCAGTTTCCGTCGTATTCCAGATTTACTTCAAGAATACCCAGATCTCCGGTATCGTTCAGCTGTTCGCCATGATCCCGGTCGCTTTCTTTACGCCGCTCGCACGCAAAATGGTTGCGAAATACGGCAAAAAAGAACTCTCCGTTTTCGGTTCGATCTGCTCGATCATCGGCGGTCTCGGCCTGTTCATCATTACGCCGGATAACACCGGTCTTGACCTGATCCTCTACGTAGTCTGCCAGCTCGTTTACAGCCTCGGCCTCGGCGTATACTCCACCGTTTCCTGGGCTATGATGGGCGACGCAATTGACTACAACGAATGGAAAACCGGCAGCCGCGAAGAGGGCGTTGTTTACTCGCTGCACTCCTTCTTCCGTAAACTGGCACAGGGCATCGGCCCGGCAATCGCTCTGATCATTATGGGCACTCTTGGCTACGTCAACAATGCGATTGACCCGGTAACCGGCGCAGAAATGATCGACGTTACGCTCCTCGGTTGGGACGTTGCAATCAACCTGCGTGTCCTCGTAGCTGCTCTGTTCCTCGTTTCTGCAGTTATGCAGTTCATCGGTCTTGCTCTTATCTACAACCTCGATAAGAAGACCCTCAAGAAGATGAACGACGAACTCGCTGCTCGTAAAGCTGCTCAGTAATTATCGTTTATAAAACGCGGCACCTGAGCGGTGCCGCGTTTTGTTTTCAGTTTGTTTATCCTTTTTTCGCACGTATGATATAACAGAGACAATATATTAAAGGAGGACATCCCATGAGAACTGTTGTAAATTTCAACGCAAAATGGGCATTCACCAAACAGGCAACCGAGGTTCCGGCTGCTCTGCCGATGGATTGGAACTGGGTTAATCTGCCGCATTCCTGGAACGCTATTGACGGTCAGGACGGCGGAAACGACTATTTCCGCGGCACTGCATATTATGCAAAAAAACTGGACAAACCGGATCTTCCGGATGCGGACCGTTACTATCTCGAGATCCGCGGTGCAAACTCTTCCGCTGATGTTTATGTAAACGGCAAACACAAGGCGCACCACGACGGCGGTTATTCCACCTGGCGCATCGATATCACCGAGGACCTTCTTCCGCGTGATAATCTGTTTGTTATCGCAGTTGACAACGCACCGAACGACCGCGTTTATCCGCAGGTTGCAGACTTTACGTTCTACGGCGGTCTGTACCGCGATATCAACATTATCTGTGTTAATGAGTCGCACTTCGAGCTTGACTATTACGGCACGCCGGGTCTTAAAATTACGCCGGTCGTAAACGGTGCGAATGCAGATGTTGAGATCGAGACCTGGGTTGCAAACAAAAAAGAAGGCCAGACCCTTCGCTATACCGCTTACACCAAAGAGGGTGAGGTTGTATATACCACGGAGACTGCTGAAACGAAAGTGAACTTCACCATCGAAAACGCACATCTCTGGAATGCACGCAAAGACCCGTATCTCTATACCGCAAAAATCGAGCTGGTTGAAGGCGAAACCGTTCTCGACGAGGTTTCTGCACGCTTCGGCTGCCGTTATTATGAAATCGATCCGGAGCGCGGCTTCATCTTAAACGGTGAAGAGTATCCGCTGCGCGGTGTTTCCCGTCATCAGGACCGCTGGGGCATCGGCAACGCACTTCTTCCGGAGCACCATATCGAAGATATGGATTATATCTGTGAAGTTGGTGCAACCACCATCCGTCTGGCGCATTATCAGCACGATCAGTTCTTCTACGATCTGTGCGACGAGCGCGGTATGGTGATCTGGGCGGAGATCCCGTATATTTCGCAGCACATGCCGAACGGCCGTGAGAATACGATCTCGCAGATGAAAGAGCTCATCATCCAGAACTACAACCACGCTTCCATCGTCGTATGGGGTCTTTCCAACGAGATCACCATGAAAGGCGATACCGATCCGGATCTGCTCGAGAACCATCATATCCTCAACGACCTTGTTCATGATATGGATAAAACCCGTCTGACC
>JBGUUS010000145.1:0-13097 GCA_045133675.1 Oscillospiraceae bacterium
TCCCGACGAAGTCGGATTTCATCATCGAAGATGATTTCACCCACGAAAGTGGATTTAGTTGAAAAGGCTACAAAAAAGATATTTTAACGATTTTTCGTATGAATTCAAACTCTTACAGAAAATGAAATCCTTGCTGGCGCAAGGATGAAATCAGCTAAAGCTGATGAAATCTTTGGCTTTGCCTCAGATGAAATCAAATCCGTCCTTCTCCCGACGAAGTCGGATTTCATCACGAAGTGATTTCATCCACCGCAGGTGGAGCTATCCCGTCCGATAGGACGGATTTAGTTGAAAAAAGCACACATTTGACCGGTAGACAAATGTGTGCTTTTTTCTGGCTGGGGTAGCTGGACTCGCTTTTTCTGCGGAAAAAGCCGGTCGCGGCTCTGGGTGTGCCTATGCACACCCATTCAGTACCGCTCCTATCGAGTCCATCTTCCGAAAAAACAATAAAACCCACGCATCAAGCGTGGGTTTTATTGTTGGCTGGGGTAGCTGGACTCGAACCAGCGAAATGCAGGAGTCAAAGTCCTGTGCCTTACCGCTTGGCGATACCCCATTTTCATATAGTGGGGTGGCTAATGAGACTCGAACTCACGGCCTCCAGAGTCACAATCTGGCGCTCTAACCAACTGAGCTATAGCCACCATATGAAATTGGCACGCCCAACAGGATTCGAACCTGTGGCCTACTGCTTAGAAGGCAGTTGCTCTATCCAGCTGAGCTATGGGCGCATGTAAATGGGTGTACCACCAACGGGAGGTTCCAAACTCTAACTCCTGCATCCGTTGGAGCGGGTGATGGGAATCGAACCCACGCGACCAGCTTGGAAGGCTGGAATTCTACCATTGAACTACACCCGCGATTATTTTGTCATCAGCGACGTGTTATAGTATATCAAAAACAAGGCGCTGTGTCAACACTTTTTTGATAGGAAAAATGCAAAGGTTTTCCTTTCTTTTTATGTAAAACGGACAGTACCCGAAAGTACTGTCCGTTTATTCCCGTTATTTACTCGCTATCAGCAGCGCCATTCCATCTCAGAAAGCCAGAAATATCCGCTGATCGATGCAAAACCGAGGAAAAGCTCTGCATCATCTTCACCATCAAGCAGTGTTTTGGCGTCGTATTTCTGCCGCAGTTCAAACGTTGTCGGATTGAAATCAACCGGGACAATCGCATTTTTCGGCGAGCGCTCGCGGATGCGGTCCTCACCTTTTCTCTCTTTGCTGTCAACCCATACAACAAGACGCTGCCAGTCACCCTTCAGATCACAGCGCGCGATATATTCGGTTCGGTGGTATGCCGGAACGTATTCGCTTGCATCATGATCCATCAGAAGTTTGCCGTCCAGCCATACTTTCATCGCGCGTGTACCCTGACCAAGGAAAATCGCGCTGTCAACACGTGCCGGTGTGCGTACTTCTGCGGTATACAGCCAACCACCTTCCGGAATGCTTTGAATATGTGCCGGTGCGCTGACCCGCTCCGCATTTTCGAAAGCGGACATATCCGGACATTCCGCACCGATCGTCTCACAAGGAACGCGTAAAAAGTCGATCGTCTGGATCAGCTCGGCACTTGCCGCAAAGTTGAGCCCGCAGCAGCCGACGATAATATCGAGCGGATTGCGTGCACGGCGACGACCGTCCGCAGGCGCGGTTACGGTAAACTCAACATAAGCTTCCTGCTCCGCTTTCAGCTTCAGATCAAACATCGCCGGTTCTGTGACAAAGCCGTCCGGTGCGTGCAACGTAAGTGTAATATCGCGTTCTGCGCCGTTTGGATCACCGATATACGCACCAAATTTCAGACTTTCGCCCGGTGCGATTGCATATTTTTCAGGATAGATCAAGCGAATGGTAAACGGGCGGACCGAAACGATACTCTCGCGGGAAAGGACATCTTTACGCAGACGGATCATATGATCGTTTTTCGCCCACGGTTTTGCGCGGTCACCTTTCAGCGGCGGCGCGTGAACCAGTTCAGTATCCGAATTATAATAATCCAATACCTCCACACAGACATCGGCTATCTGTTCGCAGAGTTCTGTGATCGTATTGACCTCATGCATATTGGCGATACAGGAAGAAAGAACAAGATCGTCGCCGATCGGTTTGAGCCAGCGTTCTTCGAATCCGTCCGGATTCAAAATACCCATAATTGCGCCAAGAGTTGCCGCTGTGCAGTCGGTATCATAACCGAGACCGGCGGCTGTACAAATTGCGCGGCTGAAGTCACCTTCGCTCGAAATCCAGGAAAGGATGATGAGTGAAAGGTTGATAACAACATTCGTCCAGTTCTGACTGAAATATTTCATAAGAATCCGTTCACGAACAGCAAGAACGTCGCGCAATTCGTTCCACCATTCCATAACATCGGAAAACGCCTGATACATCTTGCCATTCGGATCGAGGAACGACATACCCGTACGGATCAGCGCAAGATAATCGCCGTCAACGTATGCGGCACTCTCTACCGCTGCAAGAAATACAGCAGCTTCAACGCCTTCTTCGTGGTGATCAACAATTGCATCCATACGCGCAAAGCGAACCGCAAGATCCGGGTCGCCCGGTGCAAGTGCCGCCCAGATCTCCGTGCGGATCGCAGCACCCATACCGGCACCGAATTTGTTATCGTATCGACCGCTCAACGGCGGGTAAATTCCGGTCTCAAGATTTTTAACCGTAACACCGTATTCATCCGGAAGACCGCGCATATGATCGAGCCAACCATCGGCAAGATCGCGGCAATTGATCGGCAGACCTCTGCGACGAATAACCTCCAGCCAAACAACCTGCAGATCGAGGTCATCGTTCGGAACCATCGCTGTCGGCACCGGATCGTAATACGTTACTTCTTTTGTACCAAGATAACCCTCATTCGGCATACCGAGCGTTCCGCCGATCGTTTTACCGACAAAGCAGCCGCGCAGCTTTTTTCGATACAGTTCATACGAAAACATCATAGCAAATTACCTCCGTTTATATTCAGAGAATCCACAAGATCCCCATATTCGACACGATTCGACAAATTGTTCACAATTCTGACTTGTTTGTGCTTGGCAAAAATCCTATTCTATTATTAAAGAATACTTTTCAGGGAGAGACAAAAATGAAATTTTCGGAATACATCGGCACGATGCTGAAAAAGCGCCGCAGAGAACTCGGGATGTCGCTGGAAGAGGTATCTTCTTTAAGCGGAATTTCGCGTGCGAATATCGCAAACATCGAACGCGGCACCTGCGATACCTCCGGCGACCGCCTGTTCACACTCCTGGTCTGTTACAAAATTGACCCGCGAAGCATATACGATCTGAAACAGCAGCTTTTAAACCGTGACGAGCGATATTGCAGCGAGTTGGATTTTCTGACGCAAAAGCGAATGAAAAATCCTTTCTATTCTCAGCATAACATAAACTTTTCCACATGTAAAGTGCAAATCATTTGACATTATAAACAAAATGCAGTATAGTTTAGGTATCAAGTCAATACCGTTGTACGAAAAACGGTATATAAGAAAGGATGATACTTATGACCAAACGCGAACGCGTGATCACTGCATTAAAAGGCGGTACACCGGACCGGATTCCTGCCGGCTTCTGGTTCCATTTCCTTGGTGAAAAAGCGGCCGGTCAGGCTGCAATCGATGCACATATTGACTACTTCAGACAGTGTGACTGCGATTTCATTAAAATCATGAGCGACAGCTATTTTGACTACGCTTCTTCCATCGAGATCAATACCACAAAAGATTGGTATCATCTGAAACCGCTCGGTATTGAGCATCCGTTCTATGCCGGTCAGATCGAACGCGCAAAAGCAATTGCTGACGCACTCAAAGGTGAAGCACTTGTTTACTACACCGTTTTTGCACCGTTCTCTTCGATCCGTTCCGGTTACGGCGATGCAAAAGTAATGCAGATGCTGAAAGAAGACCCGGAGGCAATCCTCCATGCACTCGACGTGATTACCGAAGACACGAAAATGTTTATGAAAGCGCTGTTTGACGCCGGTGTTGACGGCATTTACTACAGCGTTCAGGGCGGCGAGAAAAACCGCTTCTCCGTTGAAGATTACCGCAAATACGTCACACCGTCCGACGTTGCCGCTCTTGACTATGCCAACACGCTCGGCGAACTGAACATTCTGCACTGCTGCGGCTGGGCCGGTGACGCCAACAACGTGGAGGATTGGAAAGACTATAAAGCTGCTGCTGTCAACTGGGCGACCTATGTTGAAAAAATGGATGTTCCGACCGGACGCAAGTTCTTCCCGAATGTAAACTGCATCCTCGGCGGTCTGGATAACACCCGTGCAGGTGTGCTCTATAAAGGTACGGATGACGAAGTAAAAGCCGAAGTTCGCCGTCTCTGTGAAGAAAACGGTCCGTCCGGCTTCATTCTCGGTGCTGACTGCTCGATTCAGTCGGATACACCGTACGAGCGCATCAAGCTTGCGATTTCCTACAGATGAAAAAGATTGGTTTTCTTCTCCTGCGCGTCGCGCTTCCTCTGCTGATCCTTACCGCAGCGGGTTTCGGCGTCTGGCATTTCTTCGGAGACTCCATTTTGGCTTCCCTTCAAACCGGAAATTCTTCTTCTGAATTCTATACATACGAAGAATATCTCGAAATCCAGGAAAAGACCGCCGAGCTCCGCGATCTGCTCAAACAGGCGAACGAGCATTTTCTGCATGAAAACACGGTAAGCTGTACGATTCAGACACGCAGTGCAGATACAGATATCCCTTTCTTTTTCCGCTGCAGCGACACGACTACGGTTTATGATGCAGCACAGGATCTCTGGATGCACACCGAACAGGACAACGTCTGGACGAAAACAACCCTGTACCGCAGAAATACGGAACTCACCAAACACGAGATGTGGTGGTATTATACGGATGCGGACCCGGACATTGAGCTGGCGGTCGATCATTACAACGAGAGCGGAAACATAACGTTCTACCCCGCCGAAGTTCAAACATGGTATCATACGTATTGTACCGCACCGTATCTGTCCGATCTTTTCGAAAAAGGAACGTATTCGATTTATCCGGTGAATCTCGCCGCTGAACTGGATATCCTGGATTACGAAGTGCTGGATGACAAAGACGGTGTTACCCATTATCTTGTAACCCATACACCGCTTTACCGAAACGGAAAAGGCGCAAATGACCCTGTAAAAGAATATTTTCCAAACGGAATCAACGAGGCAACACAGGAGAATTTCCCGGAATTGTGCGAGCGCTTCCTCGAACAGCTTGATCATCACTATCATACGTCCGGACAGAGCCATCTTTGGATCGATGAAGAAGGCAGACTTTTGCGCGCAGAAATCGACTGCACAGTTGAAGCGTACGCAAAAATGTTTCTCGCCGATCCGATCAGCATACAAGAATACGCCGCACAAAGCGACCTTGCACCGGCTGAATGGCAGATGTTTTTCGGGATGGTTCCGCTCAAGCGCATCATCACGTATCAATACGGCGAAAACAGCGCAGAAGTCAAACTTCCCGACTCCTGTATCTCTTATGTAACACCGTAATACCCTTAAATAAAATGAGCGTACGCTTTTGGCGTACGCTCATTTTCGTTGGTCTTAATTTTCTGCTTTTTCGAGGTCTTTTTTGCGGATCTCAACACGTCTTACCTTACCGCTGATCGTCTTCGGCAGTTCTTCAACGAACTCGACAATACGCGGATATTTGTACGGTGCAGTGTGTGTTTTAACATACTCCTGAATAACGCGTTTGAGCTGATCGGTGCCCGGAGTGCCCTTTGTCAGGACAATCGTTGCTTTTACGATCTGACCGCGAACCTCATCCGGAACAGCCGTAACAGCACATTCCAATACATACGGAAGTTCCATAATGACGCTTTCAATCTCAAACGGACCGATACGGTAGCCGGAGGACTTGATAACATCATCGATACGACCGACGTACCAGAGATAGCCGTCTTCGTCCATCGTTGCCTGGTCGCCGGTGTGATAGAAGCCGTCATGCCATGCGTCTTTGGTTTTTTCCTCATCGAGATAGTAGCCGATGAAGAGACCGCACGGAATGTGATCCTTGGTACGGATGCAGATCTCACCGGTGTCACCCGTTTTGCACTCGTTTCCGTCCGGATCAAGGATAACAACATCGTAAAGCGGACTCGGCTTGCCCATAGAACCGATTTTCGGTGTAGAACCGACAAAGTTTGCGATCGACAACGTGGTTTCGGTCTGACCGAAGCCTTCCATGATCGTCAGGCCGGTTGCTTTCTTGAACTGATTGAAGACCTCCGGGTTGAGCGCTTCACCGGCAGTGGTTGCATATTCGATCGAAGAAAGATCGTACTGCGACAGATCCTCTTTGATGAAGAAGCGGTACATGGTCGGCGGTGCACAGAAGGTTGTGATATGATACTTCGCGAACAGCGGCAGGATATCTTCGGAACGGAAACGGTCAAAGTCATACGTAAAGACTGCTGCTTCGCAGAGCCACTGACCGTACAGCTTACCCCAAAGCGCTTTACCCCAGCCGGTATCGGAGATGGTAAAGTGCAGGCCGTCCGGATTGACGTTATGCCAATGTCTTGCGGTCGGATAATGACCGAGTGCGTATTTATACGAATGGGTTGCGATGCGCGGATAACCGGTGGTACCGGAAGTGAAAAGCATCAGCATCGGATCGTTGCCGCACGGCGAATTCGGCTTACGGTAGTAGTGCGTGCTGAAGCGCTCAACTTCAACGTTGAAATCGTTCCAACCCTCTTTTTTACCGCCGACGAGAACTTTGAGCATATCCGGGAACTGTTCCGCTGCTTTTTCTGCTTCTGCAGAAACGTCGCCATCCGCGGTGCAGACAATTGCTTTTACTTTCGCTGCTTTATAGCGGTATGTAAAGTCGTGTTCAACGAGCTGGTTGGTTGCCGGGATCGCGATTGCACCGATCTTATGCAGCGCCAGCATGCAGAACCAGAACTGGTAATGACGTTTCAGCACCAGCATAACGGTGTCGCCGCGTTTGATGCCAAGCGATTCAAAATAGTTCGCGGTTTTCGCCGAATACTTCTTCATATCGCTGAAAGTGAAGCGGCGATCGGATTTGTCGTTTCCGACCCACATCATTGCCAGCTTATCCGGTGTTTTCTCTGCGATTGCATCAACACAGTCGAACGCAAAGTTGAACGTATCGTCATTTTTAAACGTGATGCCGTTGAATACACCCTGTTCGTCGTAGGAAGATTCCACAAATTTGTCCGCAACGGTTTTCGGCTGAGCCGATGCAGCGGCTGCCGCTTTTGCGGCAATAAACGGTGCTTCCGGATATGCTTCGCTGACCTGGCCGTCCTGCGGATTCAATACAACCGCGTGGAACTCACAGCCGCCTTCGCTGACTGCGATCATACCGTGCGGGATCAAGCTGTTATAGAAAATCGAGTCACCCTCATTGAGGATATCAACATGATTGCCAACCTGTACTTTAAGAGAACCTTTTACGATGACGTCGAACTCCTGACCGTTGTGCGAATTCAGTTTGATCGGCGCATTCTGCTCTTCTTCAAGATACGGGAATTTAACAAGGAACGGCTCAGCGAGCTTATCTTTAAATTTCGGCGCAAGGTTATTATAGACGAAGCCCTTCTTTTTGACGATTTTAAGGCCCTCGCCTTTTCTTGTAATTGCAAACGAAGTCAGTGTCGAGCTTCTGCCCTCAAGCAGATCGACGACCTCAACGCCGCAAGTTTTTGCGAACTTATAAATAAAAGTAAAGCTGAAATCCGATTCGCCGGCCTCAAGCATACGATAATCTGCTATCGAAACGCCGGTAATCTTCGCCATTTCCTCCTGCGAATATCCGGTTGCTTCACGCAAGTCCTTAATACGACCCGCTACCTCTTTCAGATTGTACTCCATTGCTTTTGCTCCTTTCATTCCGCTGATAGCTTTAAACGATTAAAACGGAATTTGAATACAACAAAAAACTCGCCTCAAATCACTTTGAGACGAGTTGTTAACCCGCGGTACCACTCAAATTGCAGAAAAACTCTGCCACTTTCCAGGCTCTAACAAGCCTTTTGCCTTTACGCAGCAATACGGAAGAAGTCTACTCGGCATCTGCCTTTCGGTTCTTCGACTCGGAAGGGATTAGTCATTGGAACACCTTGTTATTGGCTTGCAGCAACCGCCAACTCTCTGAAAACGCCGCATTCCGACCGTCTTCGTCACAGTCGTTTTGTGATATTCAAATTATGTGCTTTATTATACTGCTATATGAAAGAATTGTCAATCCTTTTTTTGAAAAAACACGAGTGTATAAGCAAAGGGAGAAACCGTTCGGTTTCTCCCTTTCTCCGTTATAACACAGGAATCCTCTTTTGTATCATTACCGGCATTATGCTTTGTTTTTCAGTGCAACCTCGAAGTTCGGGTCAGCTCTCCATGCTTCCCAACCGATGGTCAGACGGTTATCGTCATTGATACCATCGATGGTTTCACCGCGATAGATAAACTGCGGTGCGATCGGTGCTTTGATCGATTCAAAGTAGCCGCGCAGATTCTCAACACGTGCTTCAAAGCAGTCATAGCATTTGTTTGCAGCCGAAGTCCAGCCAACCTCTGCCATAGCAAGCAGACGCGGGAAGGTGTTGAGATCGAGTTTCTCGGTATCGCGGATATACTCGGTCCACTGCGGTGCCTCTACGCCAAATACGCCGGTATCGTCTTTCAGACCGAATACTTCCGGACCGAAATCATACGTTTTCTTCAGCGGACGGATCGCAAAAGCGTGGTCCATATAGACGTACTCAACCATCGAGAGGATGAGTTTGTTGCCGTCAGCGAGCCATTTCAGTTCGCGAACGTCATCGTCCATGGATCTCCACCACTGCGGAATGATCTCCGGATCCAGCTCGCCGCCTTCCAGGATCTCGTTCCAGCCCATAGTGCTTCTGCCTTTGGATTTGAGGTATGCGGAAATAACATTGTTGAAGTAGAGCTGCAGTGCATTCTCGTCTTTCAGGCCGAGTTCTTTGATCTTAGCCTGGCAGTTCGGGCAAACTTCCCAACGGTCTTTCGGAACTTCGTCGCCGCCGATGTGGAAGTACGGATACGGGAATACTTCAACGAGCTCGTCGATGATATCTTTGATGAAGTTATAGATGTTCTCTTTACCGCAGCAAGCGATGTTGTCGAGAATACCCCAGCGATCGGAAACCTCAACAGCTTCGCCGGTGCAGGAAAGCTCCGGATAGCAAGCGATTGCTGCAACAAAGTGACCCGGCATATCGATTTCCGGAACGATGTTGATGTGGCGTGCAGCTGCATAAGCAACGATCTCACGTGCCTGATCCTGGGTGTAATAAAGGCCGCGGCCGTACTCGGTGTAATCACGCGGTTCTTTGTATTCATCATAACCGGTCAGGCAGAGCGCGGTGCTCTTGCGGATTGCGCCTTTTTCGGTCAGAAGCGGATATTTTTTGATCTCAATACGCCAGCCCTGATCCTCGGTCAGATGCCAGTGGAAGATGTTCATCTTGATACGAGCCATAACGTCGAGGATCTCTTTGATCTTCTCAACGGTCCAGAAGTGACGTGCGCAGTCAAGCATGAAACCGCGGTGATGATAACGCGGTGTATCCTCAATCTCGACAGCCGGAATCTCCGCTTTGCCGTCTGCGATCTGCAAAAGCGTCATAACTGCATAGAAAGCGCCTGCTGCATCGGCTGCTTCAACGGTGATGTTGCCGTCTGCGCAAGCGATGCGATAGCCTTCCTCTGCAACGTCTGCGTTTGCAACAAAAGTCAGCGTGTTTTCAGCTGCATCGGCCGCATCTGCAAAAAGCGGTGCGAGTACATCGAAATTCTCTGCAAAAGCGCCGCAGAGTTTCGTGTTTTTCGAAAGAGCAACTTTGCCTTCCAGTTCTTTTGCGCAAAGCGGTTTCGGAATAATGTTAAGCATGAAAATATTCCTCTTTTCTTTTAATTATCAAAGAGCCTTTCGGCTTTGGTACAAAATTAAGCTTCACCGATCTCCAGCAGATACTCATAGTCAAAGAGCGGATTTTTCTTGATGATCTCCCAGTACTGCTCTTCGCTCAGTTTGGTGACATCCATATCCGGTCTGTAGTTTCCGCGATAGATCTTCTGCGATACGATGTGTGCACCGAGCTGTTTCCAGTACGGACGCAGATTCTCGAGTCTCTTTTCGAAGCATTCGTAGTTCTTTTCGCTCTCCGGCAGCCAGCAAGCTTCCGAAATCGCGATCAGACGCAGATCGGCGAACGTGCTCAAATTGCGTTCATCCAGCGTAAACTCCGTCCACTGGCACGCCTCGATGCCGCGGATACCCTCGCAGTCTTCGATACCGCAGACGCTCGGACCGGAACTGTACGTTTTTTCAAGCGTACCGAACACGTAGGTGCGTGGGATGTATGCAAAATGGATCGGCGAAAGGATCATCTTATTGCCGTCGGCAAGCCATTTTTTCTCGCGGACAGATTCGTCCATTTCGATCCACCACTGCGGGATAATGCTCGAATCGAGATTTTCACCTTCAAGGATCTCGTTCCAGCCGATGGTGCTCTTGCCTTTTCCTTTAAGATATGCGGAAATAACGTTGTTGAAATAGCTCTGGAGCGCGTTTTCGTCCTTCAGTCCGAGTTCCTTGATCTTTGCCTGACAGTGCGGACAGACCTTCCAGCGATCTTTCGGAACCTCGTCGCCGCCGATGTGGAAATACGGATACGGGAACAGCTCACAGAGTTCGTCGATCACGTCTTTTACGAAATTATAGATATTCTCTTTACCGCAGCAGCCGATGATATCGCGGACACCCCAACGGTCGGAGACTTCTACCTCTTCACCCGTGCAGGAAAGTTCCGGATAGCACGCGATCGCCGCAACGAAATGACCCGGCATATCCACTTCCGGGATGATGTTGATCCGGCGCTCCGCCGCATATTTTACGACGTCTTTCACCTGCTCCTGTGTATAGAACATGCCTCTGCCGTACTCGATATCGTCGTGCAGCTCGGTTCCGTCCTCATATCCCCAGGAGTTGAGCGGTGTGCTCTTGCGGACCGTACCTTTTGTCGTCAGCAGCGGATATTTTTTGATTTCGACGCGCCAGCCCTGATCCTCTGTCAGATGCCAGTGGAAGATATTCATCTTCAGGCGCGCAAGGAAATCGATAATACTCTTGATCTTTTCAACCGTCCAGAAATGACGCGAACAGTCGAGCATAAAACCACGGTGCTCATAGCGCGGCTTATCCTCAATTTCAACAGCCGGTATCGATGTATTTTCGCCGGCAAGCTGTAAAAGCGTCATGACCGCATAAAATGCACCCGAAGCATCACTTGCATAAACGGTGATATCGCCGTTTTCGCACAGAATACGATAGCCTTCCGCCGCAACAGAAGTGTTTTCAACGAACGTCAGCGTATTTTCCGGTGCAGCGCCGTTCGGAAGCATATTTTTGAGCACGTCAAAATTCTCGCAAAATGCACCGATCAGCTTCGTGTTCTGCGAAAAGGAAACGGTTCCTTCGAGTTCTTTGGCATAACGCGGCCGCGGAATCAGATTCAGCATATTTTTCCCTCTCTTCGTATTAAATTTACCGAAGCATCACCTGATACGGCAACACTTCGCCCTATCCTTTGTACTTTCTATTATATACGACCCCTCGGTACTTCGCAAGTCGGTTTGCATAAAATACGATAAATACGGACATTTTCTTTTTGAGATTCTGCAACAGATATTCACAAAAAGAGGTTTCTTCCTCTTTGAAAATATGGTACAATAAGCATATCGAAAATCTGGAGGTTATCCGCTGATGGAATTGAACCGTAAAAATATAATTAAAATTGCAGGACTGATTGTTTTCGGGATTTTCATGTTCTGGCTTTTCGACAACTTTGAACAGGCAAAAGCCGCTGTTTCATGGTTAATTTCCTTGGTAACGCCGCTTTTGATCGGTGCGTGCATTGCGTTTATCCTGAACGTACCGATGCGTGCGATTGAGCGAAAGCTCTGGCCGAATGCTTCCAAAACAACCGCAATCAAGCTGCGCCGTCCGTGCGCAATCGTTCTTGCTCTTCTCTGCTTTGCGATCGTGCTGACATTGGTTCTCACGCTGATCATTCCCGAACTGGTCAATACGGCTCGTTCTTTCGCTGCACAGTCAAAGAGTTTTCTTGACCGGATCGACGTGCACATCGAAGAGTTCCGTGCGCTTCTGCCGCAAGTCAACGGTGAAAGCGTTCTTCCGGCAATCGATATCGAAGGTGCACTCAGTTCCGTGCTCTCCGGTCTGAGCGACTCGGTCACTTTGATTGCTTCCGGTCTTGTTACGTTTGTAATCCGTCTGTTCGGCGGTGCATTTGACGCTGTTTTTGGAATCGCTTTTTCTTTCTATCTGCTGGCACAAAAAGACAATCTCGCGCGGCAGATCAAGCATACGTTTATCGCATTCAATCAAGAAAAACTGCTCGAGCGTCTTCTTCGTATCGGTCGCCTCTCCGACAAAACGTTTTCGCACTTTCTTTCCGGACAGTGCGTTGAGGCTGTTATTCTCGGCACACTTTTCTTTATCTCGATGTCACTGTTCCGTATGCCGTACGCGCTGCTGATTTCCGTTTTGATTTCCGTAACTGCGCTGATCCCGATTGTCGGTGCGTTCATCGGCTGTATCGTCGGCGCACTGCTCATTCTCGTCGAAAGCCCGATCATGGCAATTTGGTTCGTTATCTGGTTTTTGGTTTTGCAGCAGCTCGAAGGCAACCTCATTTACCCGCACGTCGTCGGAACGGCTGTCAGCCTTCCGGGACTTTGGGTGCTCTTCGCCGTAACGGTCGGCGGTGCAGTCGGCGGTGTTCTCGGTATGTTCATCGGCGTTCCGCTGGTATCCGTTCTCTATACGCTCGCACGCGAAGAAGTCTGGAAACGTCTGCGGCAGAAAAAGGAAGCCACTAAAGAATAAGCAACAACATAAAAACTCCGAAGCAAATGTATGTTGTTCTTATCGGAGAAAATAGAATTCTTTCAAATTCCGCTAAGAACCTGCATCGCATTTGTAAGTACAAATGCACTTGGGCAGTAGCCCAAACCC
>JBGUUS010000146.1:0-11079 GCA_045133675.1 Oscillospiraceae bacterium
CGTGCGATTTCGTCGAACACTTCGGCACACGGCGCATATTCTTCGGCGATTGCAAGAACGTGTGATCTGGCAAGACCGACCGCTTCGATCAAGCTGAGCAGCGGCAAACCGAAAGTATCGTGGAGTGCTATCGATGGTGCAGTCGAGTACAAGATCTATCGTGCAACGAGCAAATCCGGTACATATAGTCTTGTTAAGACGACGACTTCGAAGAGCTACACGGATTCTTCCGCGAAGAAGAACACCACGTATTACTACAAAGTAATTGCGGTTGCGAAGAACACAGCAGCAAATTCCGCATATTCTTCTGTGGTTTCGATTAAAGCAACGAAATAACAGCGAACAGAAGTGAATCAAGGAACAAATTTGAAGGAGTGTGTAAAAACGCTCCTTCTTTTTGTTTTTGTGTGTTGGAAAAACGGGTGAATGTGATTATAATATAATTATCAATACAGCTTTGGAGGGATCCGTGTGGCAACAGTAAAACACTTCGAAGTACAACCGCTCTCTATGGTGACTAAAGAAGGACTCCAGCGGGTGGATTTTTTATATCAGAGCAGTAAGCCGATTCATCTGCTTCTGTCCGTATATCGCGGGGAACAGGCTGTCGTGGAAAACATCCCGGTTGCATTTAACGGCGGAAAAGGAAAAGCAACGCTCTTTTTGCCGAAACAGGACGAGTCGTTTGATGCAGTATGGAAGCTGACAGATAAAAACGCAAACGAAGAAGCCTCTGTTTTGCGTGAATGGACGAAACCGCGTGAGCGTACGATGTTTGTTATGGTTGCTTCACATACGGATATCGGCCTGCACAATTCGCAGTATATCCAGCGCTATAACAGCTGCCGCTTTCTCGATATGGCGAAAAAACTTTGCGATGAAACCGATTCCCGTGATGTTAACGACCGCTACCGTTATACGATGGAAGGTACGTGGTTTTGGAATAACTACGGCATGGATCGTGGAAGAGAAGCGGCCGAAGCTGTGGTGCGCGATTATTTAAAGACAGGAAAACTCGGATATTGCTGCGGTATCGCCGGAAACCATACGCAGGTTTTTGGATTGGAAGAAATGTGCCGCAGTACCTATGAAAAAAGACGCCTGAAAGATAACTGGGATCTCGACAGCGAGACAATGGCAATGATCGACATCAACGGCATGACGATGAGTATGATCCAGCCGTATGCAGAAGCGGGCATCAAAAACATCATCTTTGCGCCGAATCACTGGAACCCGCTGCCGTCCACGGTATGGAAACAGGACCTCAGCAAAGAAGGTGTCACGCTGAATCCGGACGCATCGGGCGGCGGAAGCCGTGTGGACGTGCGGTATGAATCGGATCTGCCGATGGTATTTAACTGGGAAGATGAAAACGGAAACCGCATCCTCGTCTGGGCAAGCACACAGTACGGCTATGGCGGTGCTTCGATCGGTTTGTTCCCGAACAACCGCTACGATTGGGACACCGTTATGAAAATGGAAGAGCGCATGGCGAACCATCTGCCGCTTTTAGACGAGAAATATCCGTACGACGTTTGGCTGCTTGCCTGCTATGATGACGATCAGGAGCCGAATATGGAGGTTACGAACTCTATTCAAGGCTGGAACGAAAAGTGGGAATGGCCGAAACTTCGCACACTTGGCGATACGGGCGAGCCGTTTCGCATTCTGCGTGAAAAACACGGTGATCAGATTCCGGTTCTGCGCGGCGATATGACCGGCGGCTGGTATCAGCATCCGCTTACCACTCCGGAACTTCTGGCGCAGAAATTCGAAGTGGACCGTCTTCTGCCTACGGCGGAAAAATGGTCGACTGTTGCGGCGTTGCTGGACGAAACCTATCAATATCCGGCAACGGATTTCAGACGCGCTTGGGATTATCTCCTTTTTAACGATGAGCATTCTTACGGTACGAGCGGATATCAGGGCAGAAAGGTCTATGAGACATGGATGCAGCACCGCGATTGGATCGAAAAAGCGCAGGCAACAGCGGAAAGCGAGAATGCCGCAGCACTTGCGGTTATCGCAGGTAAAATCCCATCGGAAAACGGAAGCGTCGTTGTATTCAATCCGACTTCGCTCAATCGCCGCGAACTGGTTGAGCTGCCGGATGAGTGCAGTGCGGTTCTTGATATTCCACCTTTTGGTTATAAAGCGGTGTGCGCGGATACGTTTGCAGCAAATAACGGCCGTTTTGAAAAAATGAAAGAGCCGCCGGTGATCGAAAACGCTTTCTATCGTGTTTCCTTTGCTGAAAATGGTTCGATGGCCTCGATTTTTGATAAAGAACAGAACAGAGAACTTCTGGATACGAAAAACCGCTTCCGTGCAAACGAGATGGTGTATACGAACGATAACCATAAGACATTCCTTGTTCCAGAAAAAGCGGAATTTGAAATTCTTACCGAAACAGCGAAGACAACGGTGTTTGTCAAAACACGTGAGCAGACGCTTGGTACGGAGATGGAGCAGGTTATTACACTGCCGAATCACGAAAAACGCATCGATATTGATAACCGGATGTACCACGTGAAGGATATGATCAACCGCCGCCGTTATATCCGCTATATCTATTATGCATTCCCGTTTGCTGTGGATAACTGCCGCCGCTACTGCCATTTGAACGGTGCGGTTGCGGAATATGCCAAAGACGTCACCGGACACGGAACGGACGTCTATATGGCGGTGAATGAGTGGTGCTGTGCGGAAAATGAAAAGCACGGCGTTGCGCTTCTGACGCTTGATTCCCAGCTGATGGAATTCGACCATATCCACCCGGATAAGACGGATTTTGCAAACACGGGAGACGGCGCGCAGATGTTTGCATACGTTGCAAACGACTGGCTGCAGATGCATACACCGGGCAGAAGTCATCTGGATTACCGTTTCCGTTATTCGATCACGTCGTACAGCGGTACATATCAGGCTGCGAAAATCCCGCAGATGGCAGAACGCTATGCAAACCCGGTACAGCTCACCTGGATTTCGAAACAGGAAGGTACACTTGATGCAGATGCGCACAGCTTTATGCAAACCGCTCAGCGTCTGATCGGTTTCAAACGCGCAGACGACGGAAACGGTATCATCGCGCGGTTGTACGGTGACGCAGAAAATACACAGTTCCGGATGAACTTTGGCAGAGAATGGAAAGTGGAACGTGTCCGCATCGATGAGACAGCGCTTTCGGAAAACGAATCTGTCGGCAAAACCGGTTTTGCGACGTATCGCATCGGCGGTGATGCAATTTCGCTGATCGAACGTCCTGTTGTACAAAAACGCGGAGAAAACGGCGCTCCGGCACCGATCGGCAGTGTTTATACCGGTCTGATTACGTCGCCGCGCGCAGCTGCCGGCGAGAATGACGGTCATCTGTACCTGCTTTGGGGACACAGCACGGAAAAGGATTTCTCGCACTATAAGCTTTACCGCAGCGAGCATTCCGGCTTTGTTGCCGATGATACGACGTTTGTTGCAGATGTTATGCCGGAGGAATACTGTGTCGGCCGCTACGTGGATACCGGTCTTAAAAACCATGCACCGTATTATTACCGGGTATGCGCTGTAAATAAAGCGGGTATCTGCGGCGAACTGAGTGAAGAATTCTGCGGTATCACGAAAGAGGACCGATAAGATGCCGGAACTTTGGAATGCATATACAGCAGCCGGAGAATTGACGGATACTGTTTTGATCCGCGGTGAGCAGATCCCGAAGGGTTTATACCATCTTGTGTGTGAAGTGCTCGTGCGGCACATTGACGGCAGTTTTCTCTGCATGAAGCGCTCGGCCGATAAAGAGTTTTTCGGCGGGTATTACGAGGCAACAGCGGGCGGTTCGGCGCTGTTGGGCGAAACGCCGCTTGTGTGCATGAAGCGCGAACTTCTTGAAGAAACCGGTATTTTCTGCGAAGAATTTACCGAAATCGGTCGCCGCGTAATCGAAGAATCAGAGGCGATTTTTTATAACTATATCTGCACAGTCGACTGTGACAAAGCGGCTGTATTGCTGCAGGAAGGCGAGACGGAAGGCTATACCTGGATGAGCGAAGCGGAATTCGTTTCTTTCATCAATTCCGGGGAAATGATCGAAACGCAGAAAAGGCGGTATCTGCCGTATTTCAAAGCACAGGGATGGATCAAAAACGCGATCGGACAAACTGTTACTGTCACGGTCGATCGCCCGCTCGGAAGCTATCATCCGGAATATCCCGATCTTTACTATCCGGTCAATTACGGCTATATTGCCGGAGAAATGGCGGCAGACGGCGAGGAACAGGATGCCTATATCCTGGGTGTCAAAGAACCGATCAGCAGTTTTACCGGCGTTGTTGCGGCAATTGTGCATCGTGCAGACGACGTCGAGGAGAAATGGATCGCAGCACCCGAAAATCTCCAGCTTCTGCGCAGTGAGATTGAAGAACAGATCCGGTTTCAGGAACGGTACTTCGATTCAAAAGTGATTATGTAAGCGGAGATGATAAAACAGCAACCGGAATTTTCGACAGATTATCGCATAATAATCCTATGGATTTTTTCTAAGGATTTGGAAAGAAAGGGTTTGAAAACTCAGAGTTCTTGTGCTATAATCAAAGCAGTATATGCCATTGAGGAAAGGTGATTTTACTTATGAAAGTACGCAAGGCGATTATCCCGGCAGCAGGTCTTGGAACCCGCGTTCTGCCGGCAACCAAAGCAATGCCGAAGGAAATGCTCACGATCGTTGACAAACCGGCAATTCAGTACATTGTAGAAGAGGCTGTTAAGAGTGGTATCGAAGATATCTGCATCATCACCAGCCGCGGCAAAGGTGTTATCGAAGATCACTTCGACCGCGCACCGGAGCTTGAAGGACGTCTTCTTGCAGCAGGCAAACAGAAGATGTATGACGAAGTTGTCGACATCGCAAACCTTGCAAATATCACCTTTATCCGCCAGAAAGAGACAATGGGTCTCGGCCACGCAGTTTACTGTGCACGTTCTTTCGTTGGTGATGAGCCGTTTGCTGTTTTATACGGTGACGACGTTATCATCGGTGAAGATCCGGTTTGCGGTCAGCTGATCCGCGCTTACGAAGAATCCGGTCTTGGCGCTGTCGGCATCAAAGAAGTTACGCTGGAAGATATCATGAAATACTCTTCCATGAAGCTTTCTCCGATGCACGATAACCTGTACCACATCACCGATATGATCGAAAAACCGAAGGCAGAAGAAGTTTTCTCGCTGTATTCGATCCTCGGCCGCTGCGTTCTCCCGGGCAAGATCTTCAGCATTCTCGAGACTCTGCCGAAGGGTGCCGGCGGTGAATATCAGCTCACCGACGCTATGAAAATCCTCGCGCAGAACGAAGGTATGGTCGGTGTTGACTTTACCGGTATTCGCTACGATATGGGCAACAAGCTCGGCGTTTTGAAAGCGGTTGTTGAAGTTGGTCTGAAACATCCGGAGATCGGCGCAGGATTCAGAGAATACCTTGCTGAAATCGCAAAAACTCTGTAATTTCATAAGAAAGCCAAAAGGCAGATACACATCGTGTATCTGCCTTTTTTACGTGTCTTTTTCCATCTCTTTGCAAAGTGAGCGGATCTGCCGGAGCAGGGTATTGAGCTGCGTTCGGGAAGAGGACTGTGCGGCACGCAGGTTGAGCTGTCTGGCAAGACTCAGGATCTCGCGCGAGATCACATATTGCCGGATATCTTTTTCAGTCATACACCTCTCCTTTCGGGAATCTGCCGAAGCGGTGTTTTGCCGCCGGGCAGGTGCGCGGTATTGCGGTCGGTTGGAATTGTGAGCGGTGCTTCTTCGACGGTTTCTTTTGCCTGAAATTCCGTCATACAACCCCAGAAGCGTTTCGGCATATGCGTCATCCGACAGCGCGGATTGTGCCGCGGCTTGATCTCGATCGCATCGTAGTATTCCTGCCACATCCGGCGATACTGCCGTTCGGGCAAGGACGCATCCGGAGGTGTAAATTCTTCAAGCGGAATGATGCGCGACTCGTGCGGACGGTAGATGAGCGCCATTTTGTGTGTGCTGTCATAGAGGAGAAAATGTTCTTCCGGATATCGCTGTGCGAAATGCCGTTTCAGAAGCGGTAAAACACAATGTTTCGGTTCAATCACTGCCGCGAGCATTCCGTGGTAATCGGAGAAGCGGACGAACCCTTTGAGTAAATGTGCTTCGTTCAAAACGGCCTTTTCCATATCATAAAGGACGGCAACCGGTTCTTTTCCGAGCATATAAACGGCTTCCTTTCCGACTTTCAAGGCAAAACGGCAGAAACGGTAGATCGCTGTTTCTTTGCCGCCGCTTCCGTATAGAAAAGCAACGCGGATCAAACGCATGCCGTCCGCGCCGAGTGTATCGCTGAGCTTTTTCATCACGCGTTCTGCGTGATCGCCGTCGGTCTCGATCATACGGACGTGCCACAGCACTTCCTGTTCAAATTCGTATTCCGGTACGATCATACCTGGGCGCTCGTGCCGCAGATAACTCTCAAAAATACAGGAGAGCAGACCGTCGAAACTGCCGTCGTACAGATAAATCAGATCTGTCCGGTCAGACATTGGATCACATCCTCTCGCGTGGGATTGGGCGGTGCAAAGAACGAAAGCTGTTCGGGACGCAGGGAATCGGGCAGTGCAATACTGCTTTTCTCGGAGACGAGAGCACGGAGAACACCGCTTTCGGTGATACGGAGACCTTCGGCGAGTTTACCTCTGCAGGTGAGAAAATACTGCGCGCGTTTCAATACGACGCCGATGCGTTTTAAATCTATAAAATCCAAGGAACCGGTGCGCCGTGCCGTTACGATGCGGCGCGCACTTTTCACGCCGACACCCGGGATACGCAGGAGCATCTCATACGGAGCCTTATTCACTTCGACCGGAAAGAGTTCCATGTGGTTGAGTGCCCAGTTGCATTTCGGATCGAGGATCGGATTGAAATCCGGGTGCGCATCATCGAGAATTTCTTCAGCATCAAAGCCGTAAAAGCGCAGAAGCCAATCCGCCTGATACAGCCGGTGCTCGCGCAGAAGCGGCGGTTTGGTATCAAGAGACGGCAGAAGCGCGTGGCTCTGCATCGGAACGTAAGCAGAGAAGAACACGCGTTTTAATTCATATTTGCGGTAGAGTGCCTGTGTCAGCCGCAGGATTTTTAAGTCGTTGTCCGGCGTTGCGCCAACGATCATCTGCGTGCTGTGGCCGGCCGGTGCAAATTTTGGTGCGTGGCGGTAACGCACGATATCCGTGGAGTTTTCGCGGATTCCGTTTGTGATAAGGCCCATCGGACGGAGAATGGCGCTTTTCGTCTTGTCCGGTGCAAGGTTTTGCAGACCTTCCTGCGATGGCAGTTCGATATTGACACTCATACGGTCGGCAAGAAGACCGAGTTCTGCGATCAGCCGGTCATCCGCACCCGGGATTGCCTTTGCGTGGATATATCCGCGGAAATTATACTCGTATCGCAGGATCTTTAACGCCTCAATTATCTGTTCGCAGGTATAATCCGGGTTTTTCATAACGCCGGAACTCAGGAAAAGTCCTTCGATATAGTTGCGGCGATAGAAGCCGATGGTAAGATCGGCGAGCTCACGTGGTGTAAAGGAAGCACGCTTTACATCATTTGAACGCCGGTTTACGCAGTATTTGCAGTCGTAAACGCAGGCATTGCTCATCAAAATCTTCAAAAGGGTAACACAGCGGCCGTCGCCGGCAAACGTGTGACAGATGCCGCACGCTTCGGCGGAACCCATCGCACCTTTCTGACCTTCACGGTCGATACCGCTTGATGTACAGGCGACATCGTATTTGGCGGCATCGGTCAGAATCGACAGTTTTTCAAAGACGTCCAAAATGACATCTCCTCTCTCAAAACGCAATAAGAACATCTGTTCTTACGATGCTTTATATTATAAAACAGAACAAGTGTTCTTGTCAAGACGAACACAGAAAAACTTGACCTTAGCGCGGTTTTAAGGTAAGATGAAGTTAAACGATTCCGGGAGGTTATGAAAATGGTACGATCGGTTCATCCGGCAAATGTTGGTCTTGATTTTTGTTTCGACGGTAAAATCAGCGAAGAGGTTCTGCGCAATTATCTTTCCCGTGCAATGACACTCGGCTTTTTCAATCCTTCGCATTTTGATGATCCCGATTATCGGGCGCAGTGTTTGGATGTGATCCGCACGTGCGGAGTCAAATATGTCGGTCGTGCAAACGTTTCGTGGATCCCTGACGGAAGTGAAATACCGTACTATGATACGATCAAAAATGCAGTGGATGAACTGCATCGGGAAGACGCCGATGTTATTCTGGAGGCCTGCATTTTTGAAACTGCATATCCTTGTTTTGGCGATTTTGAAATTCCGAGGTTCGTCTGTGAAGCGTTTGGAGAAGAATACACCGGCCGGCATTTCTGCTACGAAAAGATGCTCTTTCCGGACGGAACGTATGTGGACCACTGGGAGAAAGACGGAAGTATCCCGGATATGAATCAGAAAGAAACACAGATGTGGTTTTATTGGCGCGGTTGCCTGTATATCGATCTCGGCTTTGAAGCGCTGCATTACGGACAGATCTGGCTGATCGGCGAACAGGATGTGGAATATCACAACTGGTCGCGTGTCATGAACATGATCCGCGATTATGCCAAACAGCATGCCCGCCGTCATTTTGTTCTGCTTAACGCGCACACGCACGGCTCGCTTGACGACAGCGGAAAACTGATGTTCGATTTTCACTGTTATCCGATCCGCCCGGTTGCGATCGCTTCGGAAACACCGTATCATAAACCGGACGGTGTTAATCCGCAGCGCTGTGAATTGATCATGGGTTGGGGAAACTCGCTGTATGGCCGCAGTATGGGCGGTATGACACACAGCGGATGGACGTGCGACAGCCTTCCGTATTTCGTTGAGATTGATAATTACGGCTGTCAGCCGCCGGAGCTTTTGAATACGCCTGTGGACTACTATCCATGGGGATATGATGAATGCAGCTGGTTTGCACAGCAGCCGAAGGAATACCGTGCAGAGTGGCTGAAATATGCACACGACTGGATCCGTGAAAACGATCCGGCCGGTTATCTGGAGATGCTTGGCCTTCGCGGTATCAGCGTATATGATGAATCGGCACCGGATAAGCTGGCGCGGAAACGTTATTTTATTGCAGAGGCCGGAGATTGCGATATTGTCCGCGAGATCTGGTGCTCCGAGAGAACAGGACGGGAATAAGGAGAGAACAGAATGGCGCGTTCGGAAAAACAGAAGCTGAAGCTTTTGTATCTTGCCAAGTTTTTATATGAAAAAACTGACCCGCAGAATCCGGTCACGATGCCGCAGATCCTGGATATGCTCGAAAACGAGGATATCGCCGCGGAACGCAAAAGCATCTATGCCGATATTGCCGCACTTCGGCAGATGGGTATCGATATCGTTTCGGAACACGGAAAATACTATTTAAACGAACGGCTGTTTGAAGTTGCGGAATTGAAGCTCCTCGTCGATGCCGTACAGGATTCGCGGTTTATCACGCGCAAAAAATCGATGGCTCTCATCAAAAAGATGGAGCAGCTTTGCAGCCAGGCAGATGCACGGAAGTTAAAGCGTGATGTGCGGGTGCTCGACCGTGTCAAAACGGAGAACGAACGTATTTTTTATACAGTAAACGATCTGCATGACGCGATCTGTGAAGATAAATCGGTAACGTTTTTGTACAACGAATGGACGGTTGAGCGTGTCCCGGTGGCAAAACTCAAACGGCAGCCGCGCAGAAACGGTGAGCGCTATCACGTAAGTCCGTGGACGCTTTTGTGGGATGACGAGAACTATTATCTTGTCGCTTACGATCACGACCGGCAGGATATGCGGCACTACCGCGTGGACAAGATCGAGTCGATCAAAATGACGGATAAAACAAGACAGGGAAAAGAGCTGTTCAATCATCTGGACAAAGCTTCCTATGCCGGTGAGGTGTTCGGTATGTTTGCCGGTGAGCTCTGTGAAGTGCGTCTGCGCTTGCCGGACAGATTGGTTGGTGTTATCGCGGACCGCTTCGGCGAACAGGTGTATCTGCGTGGTGTGGAGGACGGCTATTTTACGGTGGACTTAAACGTGCAGCTGAGCCCGAAGTTTTACAGCTGGGTATTTGCGCTCGGAAAGGATGTTAAACTCCTGTCTCCGCAAAAGGCTGTGGATGATTTTTCCGAGATGATCGAAGGTATCCGGAAAAATTATACCGAAGCGAAAGAATGAAACGAGTGTTCTTTTTGGAGGGGTACGATGAAAAACACATACCGTACGGTATATGACCGTGTTGCGGACGTACTGTGCATAACGGCTTTGATCGGTACGTTCCTTTGGCTTTTTATCTACTGGGACACGTTTCCGGAACAGATCGCGATGCACTATAATGCGGCGGGTGAGATCGACCGCTATGCCGAACGCGGCGCATTGCTGATTCTTCCGGTTATCGGCTGTGTCATATACGGAATCTTAGCGCTGGTCGGCTATATCCCGAATGCGTGGAATATCCCGATCAAGGTAACCGAAGAGAACGAAGAACGCGTGTTCCGGATCATGACGCACTTTGTTTCTACGCTGAAAATGGCCATCCTGCTGTTCGTCACATTTATAACGATATTTAGCGCACAGGCGCTGAATCTGCCAACCTGGGTCGGATTTTTACTGCTTGGCTTGATTGCACTGACGATTGTGTACTACATAACAAAGCTTCATAAGGCAAAATAAGACGAAAAAACGGGCGATTTCTCGTAAAAGGGAAGTCGCCCGAATTTTTTTGCGAAAAAAGAACAAATGTTTCATTTACCTATTGACAAAAAGAACAGTTGTTTGTATAATAAGAATCGTAAAGAACAGATGTTCTAAAACACTTCGAAAGCAAGCAAAAAAGAAAGGATGCGGATTTTATGGCAATCTTATTGGCAGGATGTTTAGCAGTATATTTGATCGTAGAGCAGTGCTCGGCAGAGGATAAAAAACAGGCGGCGCGTGCGAAGAGAAGACACGAGATCCGCGTTATGAACCGCCGTATGGCACGTGCCGAGAAAGCGGCATAAGCGGAA
>JBGUUS010000147.1:0-10526 GCA_045133675.1 Oscillospiraceae bacterium
TTTATTCTTGATCTTCTGCAATAACTTCCGCAGCGGTGTAATGATGCTTCGGGCAGATCTTGTTCATACGCCAATAGTATGCGAGCATCAGCAGCAGCTCTGCACCGATCCAAGCCGAAACTTCTGCGATATATACGCCGAATTCGCCGAGGAACAGCGTAAAGGTCAGAACGATCACGATACGGAGCAGTAGCTCAACAAAACCGGACATCAGCGGGATGAACGTATCGCCGATACCCTGCAGCGTGGTGCGGTATACAAACAGTGCATAGAGCACCCACAGGCAGCAGCACATAATGATGAGATACGGATATGCGGTGTCAACAACCAGCGTGACCATTTCCGGCGTATCGGAAACGAACAGACGCAGGATGAATTTGCCGAATACGATAACGAGGCCGCCGATCACCCAGGCAGTTGCAAGCGATACCTGCATCGCTTTGCGTACACCGAGACGGATACGGTCGAATTTCTCCGCGCCGAAGTTCTGACCCGCAAAGGTGCCGATTGCCGTTGCAAAGGATGCACCCGCCTGCTCCATGAGGCCGCAGATACGCTGTGCCGCCGTGATACTTGCAACAAAGACATAGCCGAAACCGTTGACGATGTACTGAACAACGAGACCGCCAAGCGAGATGACCATACTGTTCATCATCAGCGGTGTGCCGAGCTTCATAAGCTGTCCGCAGACACCCCAGTCGATCTTCCAGTCCTCTTTTTTCATTTTGAGGATCGGCAGACGGACAAGCGAAATCAGGCAGAAAATTGCCGAGAAGAACTGTGCGGCGACCGTTGCGATCGCTGCACCGGCAACACCCCACTGAAATCCGATAACGAACAGGATATCGAGACCGATATTCATAATGGAAGCGATAATGATGGCAATAAGCGGTGTGCGGCTGTCGCCAAGCGCGCGAAGGATTGCCGCAAACAGGTTATATGCAACGATAACCGGAATGCCCATAAAGATAATACTGATGTAAAGATGGGCCCAGTCGAGCGTTTCCGCCGGCGTGTTCAGCGCCATAAGAATCGGGCGCGCCGTGAGCAGTGCAAGCGACATAAAGAAGACCATCGTTGCAATTGCCAGATAAAACGACATCGCAACGGACTTGCGCAGACCTTTTTCATCACCCGCACCAAAGCGCTGTGCGATCAGAATCATAAAGCCCTGCATCAGACCCATAATATTGCCAAGGAAAAACCAGTCAAGCCAACCCGCCGAACCGACAGCGGAAAGGCCCTGTACACCGACACCCTGACCTACAACCAGTGTGTCAACCATGCTGTACATCTGCTGGAACAGGTTGCCGAACAGCATCGGCATCGCAAAACCGATCAGGAGTTTCGTCGGATTGCCAACGGTCATATCGGTAACTTTTGCCATAAAATACCCCTCTCTTTTATTCACATATATTTTGAGTTTAACACGAAGAAAAAGAAGTGTCAAGCCGTTGACGCGCTTTTTCCGGTATGGTATGATGAAGAAAATGAAATTAAAGGAGATCCTTCTATGACGATGTTTCCGAATATCAACAGACTCCCGGATAAGCTGACTCTTGAAACCGAAACCGGACGCTTTTCTTTTGCCGGCGCCGCTCTTATTGAAAAAGACGACGTCCGCATCGAGCTGACCGAAGGTGAGCGTCTCTCCGTCAGTCTTACTGCAGATACAACACCGATCCTTCGACTCCACTTGCGCTGGAACACGAAAATTCCGACTGTCGGCACAAAATTTATGTGCGACGCCTGGGAACGCGGATACGGCGATTTTGAATGGCGCGGTTTCGTTCCGGAACGCGTTATGCCGTGGATGTTTTACGCAAACAAAGGTCCGGCAACCGCCGGTTACGGTGTCCGTGTCCGTCCGGATGCCATGTGCTTCTTCCTCTGCGATCCAAACGGCATTTCTCTCGTAACCGATGTTCGCTGCGGTGCACTCGGCATCATCCTCGGCGGCAAAACGATCACCTGCGCCGAAGTTGTCTGCAAAGAATATACCGGTGTTACCCCGTATGAAGCAGCCTGCGCGTTCTCCAAAGAGCTCGTTGACAAAGTGATTCTTCCGGAAAAACCGGTTTACGGCGCAAACAACTGGTACTACGCATACGGCATGAGTTCGCACGAAGAAATCCTCGGCGATGCCGCTTTCCTCGCGCGTCTCACCAAAGGTCTCGATAACCGTCCGTTCATGGTCATTGACGACGGATGGCAAAAGCTCCGTGTTCCGGAGTTTATCGGCGGTCCTTGGGACGAAGGCAACGAGCGCTTCCCGGATATGAAACGTCTTGCCGATGAAATCGCCGCAATGGATGTTATCCCGGGCATCTGGATCCGCCCGCTCTGGAACCGCGATCCGTCCATCCCGGAAGAAGCACGAATGAGCTTTGATAAAGACTTCATTGATCCGTCCACGGAGGCCGGCCTTGCGCAGATTGCAAAAGACGTCCGCACTGTTGCAGACTGGGGTTATAAACTGATTAAGCACGACTTCTCCACGTACGATATTTTCCACTTCTGGGGCGTACATATGAGAGCTGCTATCACCGACCTGCACGGCGTTTCCTTTGCTGACCGCAGCAAATCCAGCGCGATGATCGTCAAAGATCTGTATCAGACGATCCACGATGCAGCAGAAGGCAAATCCATGATCCTCGGCTGCAACTGCATCGGTCACCTCGGCGTCGGCCTGATGGAACTCAACCGCACCGGCGATGACACCAGCGGTGTTCAGTGGGAGCGCACCCGCCAGCGCGGCGTCAATACGCTCGCGTTCCGTATGCCGCAGCACAACACCTTCTTCGCTGTCGACGCAGACTGTGCCGGTATCACCGATGCGATCGACTGGAAGAAAAACGAGCAGTGGCTCTATCTGCTTGCAAACAGCGGCACACCTCTGTTTGTCTCGGTAAAACCGGGCACGCTGAACGAAGAGCAGGAGAAGATCCTCGCCAAAGCATATGCTGCGGCTTCCGAAGCACGTCCGACCGCCGAACCGCTCGACTGGATGGATACCACCTGTCCGTCCGACTGGATCATCAACGGCCGTCCGGTCTCCTTCAACTGGTATGAAGAAACCGGCATCGAAGACGTTATGATCTGATTTAAAAAACCGCATAACAGCAGAAGCACCGGGATTCACAGGAATCCCGGAGCTTTTTGTATACAGCAAAAGGCCGCCGGAATTTCCAGCGGCCTTTTTGAGAGTTAGACCAGAAAAATTTATGGGAGGTATTTGATCGGATTCTGATGAACGCCGTTGATGCGCACCTCAAAGTGGAGATGCGGACCGGTCGAATAACCGGTACTGCCGATGTTTGCGATATACTGGCCGCGGGATACCTGCTGGCCGGTGGTTACCGCAAGTTTCGAGCAGTGACCGTAAACCGTCATAACATTGCCGCTCTGCAGGAATACGACGTAGCCGTAAGAGCCTCTCCAGCCGGCATATGTTACCGTTCCGGCGTGAGCCGCAACGATCGGTTTGCCGTATGCGCCACCCCAGTATGCGATATCGATCGCCTTATGGTTACGGCCGGAGCCCCAGTAAGAGGAAACGTACATATTCTTGCCGCTGGTCGGCCATACCAGACCGAAGTCGGACGGAACGCCGCTGCCGGAAGCGGTCGGCATTTTCGCGGTACCGCGCAGAACGACTTCGTCGCTCGGCTGTTTTACCGTCGTGGTGCTGATGATCTCGCGGTCAACCTCCACACCGTCGAGATAGGAGATATCTGCGATAATCTCTTTTTCACCTTTAACGCCTTTGGTACGAACCTGCTCAAAGCCTTCGTACAGGTCTTTGGTTTCAATATATGTTGTCTTATAGTCGATATACTCGGTATACGTCGAACGGACGATACGTTTAACCGACAGGAAGCGTTCTGCTTTGGTGACCAGAACGTGCTGACCGACAACACACGTTTCTTTAAGTTCCGGATTGAGCGCAAGAAGAGCATCCAGCGTGATGTTGTTCTTCTGTGCAATCGAGATCGGGGTATCGCCGGCAACAACTTTATAATAGCGGTCAACTTCCGTCTCGCCGTCAATGATCTTGATCAGATCGTCCGCAGAAACAATATTGCTCTGCAGATACAGACCTTTTTCCAGCTCGACGTTTTTCGTGAATTCAACGCGGTCGAGATCGCTCTCGCGGTACTCCGCAAGCATGGCATCAAGACGCTCTTTTACGCTTGTTACATCTTTGGCAGCACCATAGAAAACGCCGTCAACCATAAGTCCCGTTGCCTCAACGATGTCCGTTGCAGAAGACTGGATCATCGTATCGGTGAGTTCCGATACCGACTGTACATCATCGGAAGAAGCAACCGTAATTGCCAGCTTCGTATCGTATTTCAGGATCTCGTCGCCCGTCTGATAGAGCATACGCGCGTGGATCTTATTTTCGGTATCGTGGAATACCTGCTCGGATTTAACGTAGCCGATCTCTTCACCGTTGCAGGTTACGCCGACGACATAGTTGAGCGAGAATGCGTAGGAAACAACGAACGCAAATGCAACAGCAGCTGCAATCGGAAGTGTCCAGTTGAGCGCCGTTTTGAAAACCTCGCGGTGTTTTACCGCAGAAGCGCCGCAGGCAGAAAATACATCCAGCACACGGAGGAACTTGTTTTTCTCCGGATGTGCGCGGTATCCGCGGCGGATGACGTTGAACACCGACTGCCAGAAACGGGCGATCACATACCAATGCTTGAGAAAACTCTGTTTGACACTCGAGAAATGGCGGCGCAGGATCAAAAGGCCGTGGCATACATAGACAACATATTTATAGAGGAAACGGCGGTAAACAAACCGTGCCGTGTTTTTCATCAGTTTAAAAAAGCGGAGCAGATATTCACTGATCGCCATAAACCAGTTGAGCAGGAATTCCTGCAGATTCTCCATCATATTGTTCATAAATCACCTTTCTCTTTCCCGGCACCTTCCGGATCGTGCCGTTGCCGCTTCCGTATATGCAACTTGATTGTACGCGACGTATTATATAAGAAGAATTATACCGCGAGTTTTCTGTGTTGTAACGAATTCGGATTTAATTGTTACAGATTGTTACCGATTTGATACCATTATAACATACTTTCGGGCTTTTGCAACCCTTTTCCGCGTTTTTCTTTCCAACGATCGCTTTTTCGGTATAGTTGCCGTTCCGCGCCCGCAATTTCGGTTACAATTTGTAACTTGTTTGTTACCATTATACCATATTCCCGCCGAAATGCAAGTAAGATTTTACCCGCAAAGTCCTGTAATTCCGCGTTTTTTGCTTGCGCGAGCGCAACGGATATATTATAATAAATCGAATCGGTATTTCAGGCAAAGGAGCGGTATTATGGAAGGGTACATTCATTCCTGCGAAAGTTTTGGCGCGGTCGACGGACCGGGTGTCCGTTATGTCGTCTTTTTTCAAGGCTGTCCGCTCCGCTGCCGATATTGCCACAACCCCGACACATGGAAACTGACGGACGGACGCTGTGTTTCGCCGCAAACGCTCGCTGCCGAAATCGAACAGTACCGCAACTTTATCCGCAGCGGCGGTGTCACGCTTTCGGGCGGTGAGCCGCTTTTGCAGGCTGACTTCGCTGCGGAACTGCTCACGCTCTGCAAATCCGCCGGATTCCATACAGCGATCGACACCTCCGGTGCCGTTGCGCTGGATAAATGCCGGGGTGCGGTTGATACCGCCGATCTGATTCTGCTTGATATCAAGGATATTGACGCCGAAGATTGCCGCAGCCTCACCGGTCAGGACAACGCAAATGCATTCGCGCTGCTCGATTACTGTGAGCAGACGGGCAAGGCGGTCTGGATCCGCCATGTGCTCGTCCCGGGTCTTACGCTCAGCGACGAAAAGCTGCACCGTCTCGGTGCCCGTCTGGCGTCTTATACCTGCATCGAAAAAGTGGAGCTGAATCCGTTTCACAAAATGGGCGAGTTCAAATGGGCTGCGCTCGATATTCCGTACACACTTACAGATACGCCGGCGCCGGAATCGGACGCCGTAACGCACGCAAAGGAGATTATACGTTCTTATGGACTTCCGCTTTAAGAAAACCCTTTCCCTTCTTCTCGTTCTTATGTTGCTGTTTGCTTTTACTGCCTGCCGCACCGAACGCGGCGACAGCCCGGAGCTTTCGGAACCTTCTCTGCCGGAATCGAGCGAAGAGCTGCCTGAATCCTCCGAGGAAGAAAGCGAAGAGGAAGAAGATCTGCTCCCGGCCGGTTCTCTCTCCGACTGGAACCTCATTTTGCTGAACCCGGATGAAGGAAATATGCTGGAATCCGATCCGGACATTCCGATGACCGAATTTGACGGACAGCTGATCGACAGCCGCATCGCCGAAAACTATAAAGCGATGCGCGACGCCGCAAAGGCAGAAGGTATCAACCTCTACCTCCGCTCGGGCTTCCGCAAGATCTCGCTCCAGCAGATCTACTACGATTCCAACGTCAGCAAATACATGAACGAGGGCCACAGCAAAGAGGAGGCAATCCGCCTCACTCTGCGCTACTTTACCGCACCGGGCCACAGCGAACATCACTCCGGTCTTGCCTGTGATATCATCACGGTCGAGTATCACAAGAACATCTATACGCTGGATGACCGCTTCGGCGAGACCGAAGCGTTTGACTGGCTGATGGATCACTGTGCGGAATACGGCTTCATCCTCCGCTATCCGGAGGGCAAAACCGATATCACCAAAATCGGCTATGAACCGTGGCACTATCGTTACGTCGGAAAAGAGCATGCGCAGTACATCATGGAAAACGACCTCACCTTTGAAGAATACGTCGACCTGTTGAAAGCTGCCGGCCGATAATCCCACGGAAGAAGAAAGTGTATGAAAATTTTTGATAATCAGCTCGATATCCGCGTTGTTCCGTACGGCGGCGCAGAATATCAGGAGATGCTGCAGTTCCGCAACGAACTGATGCGCATCCCGATCGGGCACAATCTGTTCGACGAAGATCTCGCGCGCGAGGTCGAAGATCATCATATCGGCGTATACCGCGATTCCCGTCTGATCGGTGTATGCATCATCACGCCGCTGAACCGTGATACCGCACGTATGCGCCAGGTTGTTATCGCGCCGGACTGCCGCAAAATGGGAATTGGCCGCAGCATGATGCTTTTTGCCGAGCTCTGCGCACTGGAACTCGGCTTTTCCCGCCTGATTCTCGATTCCCGTATCACCGCGATGGCCTTTTATAAAAAACTCGGCTACCGCAAGATCGGCCGCAGATTTATGGAACTCGGCCTGCCGCACTATCTCATGGAAAAACCGCTGAAACCGTAAAAAAAGGAACGAAGCCGCAAAGCTTCGTTCCTTTTTGTCTATTCGCTCTCAATTTATACGATTTGTATTATTTTCTTTGAAATACCGGCGGTACAGCGGTGTTTCCTCAAGCGGCTGATCCAGCAAACCGTATGTCTGCGGGCGGCGCTGCAGCAATCGGGTTTTCCGCATACTGCGCGAATCGATAAAGTCTTCCGAGCCGTACTGCGGTGCAGGTTCTTCGTGGATGTCCAGATCGCAGGTTACGACCGCCAGATGCTCTTCGCGTTTTGCCGAAGCGACGATTTTTCCCATATTGTCCACCACACAGCTCGGGTCGCAGCCATCCGGCAACTCCCGGGTAAAGCCCATACCGACCGCCACCGGAACGCTGTTTTCGTATGCACGGCAGAGACCGTAAATATTCTCCCAGCAAAGTGTCGGCAAAGCGATCAGTTCGGCATCCTGCAAAGCCTGGATCCGGGCCGCCTCCGGGAACTGCATATCCCAGCACACCAGCATTCCGATCCTGCCCAGTTTTGTCTCAAACACTTCATAGCGGTCGCCGTGTGCTACCTGCAATTCTTCGCCGGCGGGCAGATGCACCTTCCGATGAATTCCCACAATCTTACCTTCGTCGTCAAACAAAACGGCACAGTTATACGTTTTTCCGTCCATCGTAAGATACAATCCGGCCACGATATGCATCTTCCATTCCTTTGCTTTTTCGGAGAAGCGGCGCACCGTCGCACCGTCGATTCCTTCATACACTTCTGCATACGGCAGTCGCGTATCGGTGCAGAGCAATTGCACGTTGACCGCTTCCACAGTTACCGCAAGGTCACTGCCGCGCCGTCCGGCTTCGTCCAACAGCGCAAACGTATCCGCCAAAGAAAGTTCCGCCTGTTCTTTCAGACTTTGGGGTGACGGCGATTCCGTCTGCGGGTTATAACACACGCGCAGCTTCTGCTGCAATACCGAAATTCGCATAAAAGCACCTTCCTTTTGAGATATCCTGTTTATATCACGATACCGCCGTTTACACCGAGGATCTGTCCGGTGATAAACGAAGCGCGTTCACTCGCTAAAAAGAGGATTGCCTGTGCCGCTTCTTCGGCGGTGCCAATCCGGTTGAGCGGTGTCTCGTCGCAAAGCGCCGCTTTGTCCTCATCGGTGAGGTTTTGGTTCATGTCCGTCTCGATCACACCCGGCGAAACACAGTTCACGGTAATTCCCGAAAGTCCGACCTCTTTTGCGAGTGCTTTTGTCAGGCCGATCACCGCCGCCTTTGATGCGGAATATGCGACCTCGCACGAAGCACCGGTCTCACCCCACATGGAGGAGATATTCACAATGCGGCCGCTCTGTCTGCGGATCATACCCGGGAGCACAGCGCGGCAGGTATAGAACATGCCGGTCACATTTACGCGGAAAATGCGTTCCCAATCCTCGGCGGTTGTATCGGTAAAGAGCTTCTGCATCGCGATTCCGGCGTTATTTACCAGCACATCGACTCTGCCGATCTCTTCTATCATTGCGTTTACCGCCGCTTCGTCCGAAACGTCCGCCTGATATGCACACGCATCCGGCAGGCTTGCCGCAAGCGCTCTCGCTTTTTCGATCTCTTTTTGGCAGCAGATCACCACGCGATATCCTTCCGCTGCAAAAAGTCTTGCTGCCGCCGCGCCGATACCGCGCGATCCGCCCGTGATCAATACCGTCTGTTTCATTGTTTCACCTTCCGCTGTTTTACTGGCTTTATTGTACCATAGCCACAGCACTTCGGCAATCTTATTTTGCGGCTCCATAGTGTGTGCGCAATGCCGGGCGTTCCACTTTCGTGATATTGTTGTGTTCACGAAAACTCAGCTCCGCCCGATAGACATTGTCGCATCCGCTTTCCGTGTTGTGCAAAACCGTTTCTTCCCGATATCCTGCAAGTTTGCCTTCCGGATCGAACGACACCGTGATCTCCTGTTTTACCACATCGCATCCGCTTTCTTTATAAAACGCCTCTTTCGCTTTTCCCGGATCAAGTGATGCCGTATAGCAAACGCCGGCGCTGTCCTCCGTTTTTTCAATCCGCTGTACAAGCCGGTATTCCGGTGCCACGGTGCACATCACGATATACCGATGCGGCTTTTCTTCCGTAAATCCGCTTTCGCCGATCTCTTCCCAACCGCGGCCGATCATCCACTGCTCGGTCGCGCTTCCGTCGGAGTATTCACAAAATGTCACCTGTCCGTTTGGATCGAACTGCTTTTGGCAGTAGGTGTATCCGCTTTCCGTTTTGCTGTATGTGAGCTCTGCGGTGTATTCGCCTTCGGTACCGTCCTCGGAAAAATACACCTGCAGTGCGATCACACCGCTTTCCGCGGCACTTTCCGCCTGCTTTTTCGAAAGCTCGTCATACAGCGTTTTATCCGCGCCGCATCCCGATAAAAACAGCATAACCGCAAGCAAAATCCCGATACTCCACCGTTTTTTCATAAGCACCATTCCTTCGTTCCGATTTTGCTCCATATCTATGCGATTTTTGTGCCGCTCATGCTTAAACAGCGGCAATACGGGTATACTTCAGATAGCGAAACGGAGGGTACGAAATGAAAGAGAGCTTAAAACCGGTATTAAACGAAAAATCGTATGCGGTGATGGTCGAGCGCCATAATCCGCCATCCAAAACGTATAAAACAATCCCGAAAGCCTTTTTGATCGGCGGAACGGTCTGTCTGATCGGACAGCTGTTCAGCCTGGGCTATACCGCGTTGGGTGCGGATGAAGAGTTCGCCTCCACGCTTGTTTCCATCACGCTCATTTTCCTTTCGGCGCTGTTCACCGCACTCGGCTTCTACGATAAAATCGCCAAGCACGGCGGCGCCGGTACGCTTGTGCCGATCACCGGTTTCGCAAACGCTGTTGTCTCGCCCGCGCTTGAATTCAAATCCGAGGGCTTCATCCTTGGCGTCGGCGCAAAGATCTTCACGATTGCAGGACCGGTGATTGTATACGGCATTTCTGCATCCGTGGTATATGGATTGATTTATTGGATAACCACTTTGTTCTAAAGCAAAAGGCTTGACCAAACGGTCAAGCCTTTTTGTTTTATCTCCTCTTTTTGAATAAGCCGTGTCGGTTGCAGTACCAATAGATGAAACCGTGACCGCGAAGCGAAAAGCGCGCCTCGGCATTTCCTTCCGGATAGAATTTTACAAGCTGCACCCGGTCTCCGGTCACAAA
>JBGUUS010000148.1:0-7698 GCA_045133675.1 Oscillospiraceae bacterium
TCGACCCAGGAGTTCCGGGTTTTGGATGAAAATTTTGAAACGAAAAAGCAAATCCCGACCGATTGGGATGTTTACGGATTTTTGCCCGGTGACTCTGATTATACATTCTTCACGATCGTCGAAGATAATCTCGTTTATCTCTACGCAATCGACAAACGCGGCGAGGAACTGAAAATCGTCAAAGTGTTTGAATAACGAACATAAAAAAGGCACCTCTTTCGAGGTGCCTTTTTCGTATGCTCATTTTGATTGAATGATCAATCAGTTAGCAGCCTGCTCAACAGCAACTGCGCAAGCAACGGTAGCGCCAACCATCGGGTTGTTGCCCATGCCCATGAGGCCCATCATTTCTACGTGAGCCGGAACAGAGGAAGAACCTGCGAACTGCGCGTCGCCGTGCATACGGCCCATGGAGTCGGTCAGGCCGTAAGAAGCCGGGCCTGCTGCAACGTTGTCCGGATGCAGGGTACGGCCGGTGCCGCCGCCGGAAGCAACGGAGAAGTATTTCTTGTCGTTTTCAAGCGCCCATTTTTTGTAGGTGCCTGCAACGAGGTGCTGGAAACGGGTCGGGTTGGTGGAGTTACCGGTGATGGAAACGTCAACCTTCTCGAGTTTCATAACAGCAACGCCTTCGAGAACGTCGTTAGCGCCGTAGCATTTAACTGCTGCTTTCGGGCCGTTGGAGAACGGAACTTCGCGAACGATTTTGAGCTCGCCGGTAGCGAAGTCGTACTCAGTCTCAACGTAGGTGAAGCCGTTGATTCTGGAAATGATATAAGCTGCGTCTTTGCCCAGACCGTTCAGGATAACGCGGAGCGGGGATTTACGAGCTTTGTTAGCGGTTTTAGCGATGCCGATTGCGCCTTCAGCAGCTGCAAAGGACTCGTGACCTGCGAGGAAGCAGAAGCAGTCGGTCTCTTCGCGGAGCAGCATTGCGCCGAGGTTGCCGTGGCCCTGGCCTACGTTGCGCTGTTCAGCAACGGAGCCCGGAACACAGAAAGCCTGCAGGCCGATGCCGATTGCTTCAGCAGCGTCAGCAGCTTTGGTGATGCCTTTTTTCAGAGCTACAGCAGTACCGAGGGTGTAAGCCCAAACTGCGTTTTCAAAAGCGATCGGCTGAACGCCTTTAACGATCTCTTCAACATTGATGCCTTTTTCGAGGCAGAAATCTCTAGCCTCTTCGAGGGTAGCAAAGCCGTATTCAGCAAGGCAAGCCTCGATCTTCGGCATTCTTCTCTCTTTACCTTCAAACTGTGCCATGTTAATAGTACCTCCTTAAAGTCTCTTCTTCTTACTCTTCGCGAGGATCGATATACTTCACAGCACCGTCTTCTTCGCTGAAGCGGCCGTAAGTGCCGATGTTCTTCTCGTAAGCCGTTTTCGGGTCAACGCCGTGGCGGATATCCTCGAGCATTTTGCCCAGACGAACGAACTGATAGCCGATAGCTTCGCCGTTTGCGTCAACAGCTACTTTCAGGATGTAGCCCTCTGCCATTTCCATGTAGCGAACGCCCTTCTTCTGGGTGGAGAAGATGGTGCCGATCTGGGAACGCAGACCTTTACCGAGGTCCTCAAGACCAGCGCCAACCGGCAGGCCGTCTTCGGAGAAAGCGGTCTGGGTGCGGCCGTATACGAGCTGGAGGAAGATCTCTCTCATAGCAACGTTGATAGCGTCACATACGAGGTCGGTGTTGAGTGCTTCAAGGATGGTTTTGCCCGGAAGGATTTCGCCTGCCATAGCAGCGGAGTGGGTCATACCAGAGCAACCGAGAGTCTCAACGAGAGCCTCTTCGATGATGCCGTTTTTGACGTTGAGCGTCAGTTTGCAGGTGCCCTGCTGCGGTGCGCACCAGCCAATGCCGTGAGACAGACCGGAAATATCAGAAACCTGATATGCTTTTACCCAGCGACCCTCTTCCGGGATCGGGGCCGGACCGTGTTTCGGACCTTTTGTGAGAGTACACATTCTCTCAACTTCATGAGAATAGTTCATATTGCTGCTCCTTTCGTTTTAACCAGGCCGGTTAAATTAGAAATTGATTTAACTTCGGTATCAGACGGCAATATGCGTTTGATGCCGTTGCCTGTGAGCCGGCTTGTCCATAAAAAGACATACCGACACAAATACACAAGTATATTATACGCAACTTTCCTGATAAAAGCAAGATGTGAACGAAAGAAGATTGTAAATTTTGTATCTGTACTCATAAAAAAGCACGCAAGTGTGCGGAATGTTCATAAAAATGCCTTGAAAGAAAGGCGTCGTGACAGTATAATAAAAGGGTATATGTACCACATTATGAGGTGAATTTATGGGTTTTCTTGAAAAAATCTTCGGTTCGTATTCCAAGCGCGAACTTTCGCGTATTGAACCGATCAAAAAGAAGGTACTGGCGCTGGAAGAAAAGTATGCTTCCATGCCTACGAAAGAATTACAGGGACAGACCGCAGTTTTGAAAGAACGTCTCGCTAACGGCGAAACGCTTGACGATATTCTTCCGGATGCATTTGCTGTATGCCGCGAGGCTGCATGGAGAACGATCGGTGAAAAACCGTATCCGGTACAGATTGTCGGCGGTATTGTTTTGCATCAGGGCCGCATCGCCGAGATGAAAACCGGTGAGGGCAAAACGCTTGTTGCAACAATGCCGGCGTACTTGAACGCACTCTCCGGAAAAGGTGTACACGTTGTCACCGTCAACGAATATCTGGCACAGTATCAGTCCGAGCTGATGGGTAAGATTTATAAATTCCTTGGTCTTACCGTTGGCTTGATTGTTCACGATATGTCGGCGGAAGAAAAACGTGCTGCATACGCTGCTGATATCACGTACGGCACGAACAACGAACTCGGTTTCGACTACCTGCGTGACAATATGGCGACCTACAAAAAGGATATGATGCAGCGCGGCTTCAACTTCGCGATCGTCGACGAGGTCGACTCGATTCTGATCGATGAAGCACGCACACCGCTTATCATTTCCGGTCCGGGCGAGAAATCGACCGATCTGTATATGCTCGTCAACCGTTTTGCAAGAGGTCTCCGTGCACACCGTGTTATTGAAGAGGACACAAAACAGCTGAGCGATAATCTCGACGCGGATTATCTTGTTGACGAAAAGGCGCGTACCGTTTCGCTTACTGCAACCGGCATCAAAAAGGCAGAAGAGTATTTCCATCTGGAAAACCTCTCTGATCCGGAGAACCTGACACTGCAGCACCATATCAACCAGGCAATCCGCGCGCACGGTATTATGAAACGCGATGTCGACTACGTTGTAAAAGAAGGACAGATCATCATCGTCGATGAATTCACCGGCCGTCTGATGATGGGACGCCGTTACAGTGCCGGTCTGCATCAGGCAATTGAAGCCAAAGAAGGTGTTCAGGTTGCCCGTGAATCCCGCACGCTTGCAACGATCACGTTCCAGAACTACTTCCGCCTTTACGAAAAGCTCTCCGGTATGACCGGTACGGCTATGACGGAGGAGACGGAATTCAACGAAATTTATAATCTCGATATCATCGAAGTTCCGACCAACAAACCGATGATCCGCAAAGATCTCGACGATGTTATCTATAAGACTGAACGTGCGAAGTTCAACGCGGTTGTAGAGACGATTGTTGAACTTAATAAAACCGGACAGCCGGTTCTTGTCGGTACGGTTTCTATCGATAAATCCGAAGTTCTTTCTGCAATGCTCAAACGCCGCGGTATTAAACATAATGTCCTGAACGCAAAACAGCACGCAAGAGAGGCTGAGATCGTTGCGCAGGCAGGTCAGAAAGGCGCGGTTACGATCGCGACCAACATGGCAGGCCGTGGTACCGATATTAAGCTTGGCGGTAACGACGAATTCCTCGCAACCGCACTGATGCGTAAAAAAGGATATGATGACGAGCAGATTTCGCAGGCGAAGAGCTTCAGTGAGACCGACGATCCGGAAATTCTGCGCCTGCGCGAAGAATACCGCGGATATGAAGCGGAGTTTAAAAAGCAGATTGCTCCGATGGCGGATGAAGTACGCGAACTCGGCGGTTTGTATATCATCGGTACGGAGCGTCATGAATCCCGCCGTATCGATAATCAGCTCAGAGGACGTGCCGGCCGTCAGGGTGACCCGGGCGCAAGCCGTTTCTTCATTTCGCTTGAAGATGATCTGATGCGTCTGTTCGGCGGCGAGCGTATTCAGATGCTCATGGACCGTCTGAACGTAGATGAAGATATGCCGATCGAAACCGGACTTCTCACCAAATCGATTGAATCGGCACAGCACAGAGTAGAGGACCGCAACTTCTCGATTCGTAAACGCGTGCTTGAATACGATAATACGATGAACACGCAGCGTGCGATCATCTATGCGCAGCGCCAGCAGGTTCTCAATGACGGCAATCTCAAAGAAACGATTGCAAAAATGCTGGAAGAATCGATTTCCGCGGTTGTTGATATGTATCTCTCAGGCGGCGATGTGCACGACGATTGGAATATGGCAGGTCTTCGCGATCACTTCCTCGGTTGGCTCACAACCGAAGATGATCTCCACTATACTGTTGCAGAAATGGCGGATATGGAGAGATCGGATATTACTGATCTGCTGATCAACCGCGCAAAAGAGATTTACGCAAAAAAAGAAGCCGAATTCGGCGAAGAGAATATGCGCGAGATTGAGCGTATCGTACTCCTCAAAAACGTAGATACGAAATGGATCAGCCATATTGACGCGATGGATGAACTCAAACACGGTATGAATCTTCGCTCTTATGCACAGAAGAATCCGGTTGACGAATACCGCAACGAAGGTTTCGAGATGTTCGATGAGATGATCGCGGCAATTCGCGAAGACACCGTTAAAATGCTGCTTACGGTGCGCAAACGTGAGCGCGAAGAAGTAAAACGCGAGCAGGTTGCACAGCCGCTTGATGCAAATCACGGCGAGTCGGACCATACCGTACGCCGCAAACCGGTTGTAAAAAAAGAAAAGATCGGCGATAACGATCTGTGTCCGTGCGGCAGCGGCAAGAAATACAAAAAGTGCTGCAAGATGAAAGATATGTCCGCACAGAAATAAAGGGAAGTTAAATCCGCATTTCCACGAGTGAAATGCGGATTTACTTTTTTATGAATTTGTGGTATACTCCTCTTGCAGTATTTTGCAGTCAGTTCGCAATATCCTGACTTTAAAGAAAACTACGGAGGAATATTAAAAAATGAAAACACAAACAAAAAAACTCACACAGTCTGCGATGATCGCAGGATTGTATGCCGCTGTGACGTTTGCGACGTTCTTTATGTCGTTTGGTGCAGTGCAGTACCGCGTCAGTGAAGCGCTGACGATTCTGCCGGTATTCACCGCAGCGGCTGTACCGGGACTTTCGATCGGCTGTGCTTTGGCGAATCTTTTGGGATTCTTCATTGGTGCAAATCCGGTTGGCATTCTCGATGCCGTATTCGGTACGGCGGCAACGCTCATTGCTGCACTGATCACACAGCGCATCGGAAAATCGCAAAAGAAATGGGTTCGCTATCTTTTTGCGCCGCTTCCGGCTGTGCTTGCCAATGCGGTGATCGTCGGTCTGGAGATCTGCCTGTTCTTTGAGGGACATATCTCGCTTGATCTTTTTTTGATCAATGCTGCTTTGGTCGGTTTCGGTGAACTTGTGGTGTGCTATGCGCTCGGTTTGCCACTGATGCTGGTTTTGGAGCGGGGTAATCTTTCTAAGAAGATTTTTTGATGAATTCCGATAGAATTCACAAAAAGTTATCCCGACGGCTTGCATTTGACGAAAAGTTTTGGTAAGATAATATTATGAAACGGAAAATCACTTTCCATAAAAGAAGGAGTGCTTAAGAATGAAAACGCTTGGTAAGATTCTCGGTATTGTTGCATTGCTTGGCTCGATTCTGGTTGCTGCAAAGATCCTGATCGACCTCTTCTATGACAAATGCGATGAAAACTATTTCGCTTGTGACGAAATCGAATAAGCGCTTCGCCTTGTCGGAACCCTGCGTTTGAGCAAATCGACAACAAGGCTTTTTGTCCATGCATGGTATCGTTTCCGCCGGGGAGTTTTCTCCGGCGGTTTTCTTTTTTGAAAGGGGAAACAGTATGCGTATTTTGAATTTTGGTTCGCTGAATATAGACGACGTATATTCCGTTGATCACTTTGTTTTACCCGGTGAAACGATCGCACCGATTTCCTATGAACAGTTTCCGGGCGGAAAAGGCCTGAATCAGTCCGTTGCGTTGGCTCACGCCGGCGCAGATGTTTACCATGCCGGAAAAGTTGGTGCAGACGGGATGTTTTTGCGTTCGCTGCTCAGCGAAAACGGCGTTCATACGGATTATCTTGAAACAGCAGATGCTGCAAACGGCAGAGCAATCATTCAGGTCGATAAAACCGGTCAAAACTGCATCATTCTTTATGGCGGAACGAACCGCACAATCACCGAAGAGCAGGTAGAAAAAACACTCGATGCGTTTGGAGAAAACGACTGGCTCTTATTGCAAAACGAGCTGAACTGTACGAAAGAACTGATCGCAGCCGGAAAACGCCGCGGTATGACGGTAGTTTTCAATCCGTCTCCGTTTGATGCATCGATCCTTTCTCTGCCGCTCGAGCAGGTGGACTGGTTTTTCGTCAATGAACTCGAAGGTTCGGCTCTTTCCGGCGGTGAAACAGCGCCGGAGGCAATTCTGGATGGAATCCGGAGCCGATATCCGAACGCAAAAATCGTGTTGACGCTCGGCAAAGACGGCGTTATTGCCGATGACGGAAAAACACGGGCAGCACACGGTATTTTCGAAGTTCCTACAGTCGATACTACTGCGGCGGGTGACACGTTCAGCGGTTATTTTCTTGCTTCTGCAACATCGGGTATTTCACTTGAAGAGGCGTTAAAAATCGCTTCGGCAGCGTCTGCAATAGCGGTATCACGAAAAGGCGCTTCGGTTTCTATCCCGAGCAAAGAAGAAGTACAGGAATTTCTTGCGAATGTTTGAAGAATCGCTGTTTTTCTATTTTCAAAACTCCATCTTTGTGGTATAATTAACCCTTAAAGAAAATAAGCAGGAGCGTTTTAGACTTGGAAGAAAGAAGAGAAAACCAAGCCGTACTTCGCGCTGAATTCGAAAAAGAAGCAGCGCGTGTCCGTGCTTTTTTACAGGAAAGATATGTTGACCGTATTCCGCTTGCGTACGTGCACACGTACGGCTGTCAGCAAAACGTCAGCGATGGCGAGCGCTTAAAAGGCATGCTTGCGGAAATGGGATATGGCTTTACCGAGGAAGTCAGAGAAGCCAATCTGATTCTTCTGAACACCTGTGCGGTTCGCGAAAATGCGGAGGACCGTGTTCTCGGTACGATCGGTGCAATGAAGCATCAGCGTTTGCATGACGACGAGCTCGTTCTCGGTGTTTGCGGATGTATGGTTCAGCAGCCGCATATTGCTGAGAAAATCCGCAAAAGCTATCCGTATGTCGATCTGTTGTTCGGTCCGCACGTGCTCAAAAACCTGCCGCAGATGCTTTACAGCGTCCTGAAGGAAAAGGCGAGGGTGCAGGATATTTCAGAGACGAATCACGGTATCGCAGAAGGTCTTCCGATCCGCCGCGATCAGCTGATCAAAGCATGGCTGCCGATTATGAGCGGCTGCAACAATTTCTGTTCGTACTGCGTCGTTCCGTATGTTCGCGGCCG
>JBGUUS010000149.1:0-4439 GCA_045133675.1 Oscillospiraceae bacterium
GCTTCCGCGCTCGGTTTTCCTCGTCGGTATGGTGTTCAGCTGTGCGTCCACGGTTGCGATCCGCTTTTCTTACCGTCTGCTGCGTCAGCTGAAACAGTATTTTGTTCTGCGGCACCCGGGCAAGAATATCAAAAACGTCATGATCATCGGCGCGGGTGAGGCAGGCCGCGCGCTCGTAACGGAATTTTCCACGAGCGAATCGATCGGCAGCCGCGTCGTCTGTGTCATTGATGACAATCCGGTTAAACGCGGCAAACACCTTCTCGGCGTTCCGATCGTCGGCAGCCGCGCCGATATCCCGGAGATGGTCAAAAAATACGGGATCGACCGCATCGTCTTTGCGATTCCTTCCGCACCGGCAAAGGAGAAAAAGGACATCCTCAATATCTGTGCGGAAACCGGCTGTTCGGTTCAGGCGCTTCCGGGTATATATCAGCTTGTAAACCAGGAAGTCAGCGTCAGCAAACTGCGTGAAGTTGACGTGCAGGATCTTCTTGGCCGCGATCCGATCCGCGTCAATCTCGATGAGATCTTCGCCTATATCACCGGAAAAACCGTTATGGTTACGGGCGGCGGCGGCTCGATCGGCAGCGAACTCTGCCGTCAGATCGCAAAAGCCAACCCGAAAGAGCTCATTATCTTTGATATTTACGAAAATAACGCCTACGACATCCAGATGGAGCTGCGCCATAAATATCCGGAGCTGAACCTTACGGTGCTGATCGGCTCGGTCCGCAACACGGCGCGTCTCGATTACGTTCTCGGCAAATACCGCCCGGATCTTGTTTTCCATGCCGCGGCGCATAAGCACGTTCCGCTTATGGAGGACAGCCCGAACGAGGCGATCAAGAACAACGTTTTCGGCACGTATAAAATGGCGCAGGCCGCCGCAAAATACGGCGTCAAGCGCTTTGTCCTGATCTCCACGGATAAAGCCGTCAACCCGACGAACATCATGGGCGCATCGAAACGCCTTTGCGAAATGGTCGTGCAGATGATGAACCGCTGTTCCGATACGGAGTTCGTTGCGGTTCGCTTCGGCAATGTTCTCGGCTCTAACGGCAGTGTTATTCCGCTTTTTAAAAAGCAGATCGCGGCGGGCGGCCCGGTAACGGTCACGCACCCGGATATCATCCGCTATTTCATGACGATTCCGGAGGCGGTCAGCCTTGTTCTGCAGGCCGGATATTATGCCAAAGGCGGCGAGATCTTCGTCCTTGATATGGGCGAGCCGGTCAAGATCGATACCATGGCGCGCAACCTGATCCGTCTTTCCGGATACGAGCCGGATATCGACATCATGGTGGAATACACAGGTCTTCGCCCGGGCGAAAAGCTCTATGAGGAGCTTTTGATGGAGGAAGAGGGTTTGCAGGATACCGCAAACAAGATGATCCATATCGGAAAACCGATCGAAATGGACGACGTTCTCTTCCGCGAACAGCTCAAGCGCCTGGAGGAAGCGTATAAAGAAGAAACTACGAATATGAAAGATATCGTAGCCGAAATCGTGCCGACATATAAACGCACACAATAAAGAGGAAACCGCTTCGTATATACGAAGCGGTTTTTCGTTGACGGAGCGGATTCGTTTTGTTATACTGGACAGTAAGAAAGAAGGGTGCGCCATGGCAACGAATAAAACGGATTTCGGCACGGGCTCGGTCAAAAAACTCGTGCTCGCACAGGCACTTCCGCTGACACTCGCACAGCTTGTTCAGCTTTTATATAACATCGTCGACCGGATGTATATCGGACACATGGAAGATGGCGGTGAGCTCGCGCTCACCGGTCTTGGCATCACGTTTCCGGTCATCGTTATCATCGCGGCGTTCACAAGCCTTTACGGCACGGGTGGCGCAACAAAATTTTCGATCGCGCGCGGAAAAGGCGATACCGAAGAAGCCGAGCGCGTCATCGGCAACGTATTCACGCTTTTGTTTTCCACCTCGGTCGTTCTGTTCATCCTCTGCTGGGTTTTCTGCGAGCCGGTTTTGTTCCTCTTTGGCGCCAGCAAGGATTCGTTCGTCTACGCCGATCAATACCTGCGCATTTATCTTTTCGGCACGTCCTTTTCGATGCTCTCGACCGGCTTAAACAGTTATATCAACGCGCAGGGCTTTCCGCGCATCGGTATGTGTACAACGCTGATCGGTGCCGGCATCAATATTGCGCTCGATCCGCTGTTTATCTTCACGTTCAATATGGGTGTACAGGGTGCGGCATTGGCGACCGTGATCAGCCAGGGCATTTCCTGCGCGTGGGTGCTCTCGTTCCTCTGCGGCAAAAAGGCGATCCTGCGTTTGCGCAAACACCGCATCGGCGTGCAGAAGGATCTGCTCAAAGACATTCTCGCGCTCGGTCTGCCGGGTTTTGTAATGCAGGGCACAAACAGCCTTGTCCAGATCGTCTGCAACGTCCAGCTGCAGGCGTACGGCGGCGATCTCTACGTCGGTATTATGACGGTGTTAAACTCCGTGCGTGAGATGGTCTCCGTGCCGATGGGCGGTATTTCGCACGGTACACAGCCGATCATCGGCTTTAACTACGGCGCAAAGAAATACGAACGCGTCAAAGAAGGCATCCGTTTTTCGGCGGTCACCGGTGCGGTTTATCTGCTGATCGCGTGGATCGTTGTGCTTCTTATTCCGCAGCCGCTGATCTCGATGTTCACCGACGATGCACAGACGATCGAACTCGGCGCGCATATGCTCAATATCTATTTCTTCGGCTTTGTCTTTATGACGTTTCAGTCCGCCGGACAGATGGCGTTTCAGGCACTCGGCTATGCCAAACAGGCGATCTTTTTCTCGCTTTTCCGCAAGGTTATCATCGTCGTGCCGTTCACGCTCCTGCTCCCGATGCTGGGTCTCGGTGTAGACGGCGTATTCTGGGCGGAACCGATCTCGAACGTGGTCGGCGGTCTCGCCGCGTTCATTTCCATGTGGTTTATCATTTACCGGAAACTATAACAAACAGAAAGGACGATCGTTATGGAAAAACGCTGGATTTTGATTCCCGGATCTTACAACGGGCTCGTCAAAACTGCGGTCAATCTCCTGAATGAACAGATTGCAAGCCGGCTATCGTATGTTCTGCCGGTGAAAACACCGGATGCAGTACGCGCTGAGGAATTATGCGCGCATAACGTCATTCTTGTCGGTACTGCTTCGCATCCGCTTTTTGAAAATCTCGGTCTCGATATTCCCAAAAAGCGGGAGGGTTATGCGATCGCCGTCGGTAAGAGCGCGTTTTGCGAGGATGCGCAGATGATCGTGATTGCCGGATATGACGATGCGGGCGTTCTGTGCGGCTGTGCCGATTTCATCAGCCGCTATCTCGGTGATATTGTCTGGCGCGGCGGTCCGATCTGCAATACCGGATATTACGACGATCCGTTTTCCAAACAGCTGAACGAATGGAAGGTGAGCACCGCTCCGGCTGTATCAACCCGTGCGATCTGGTGTTGGGGTCATGTTATTTACGATTACCGCCGCTTTTTTGATAATATGGCGCGTCTGCGTTTGAACGAAGCGGTGATTTGGAACGATCGCATTCCGTTCAACGCGAAAGACGTTGTTGATTATGCCCATTCCCGCGGTGTTAAAGTGGTATGGGGTTTTGCATGGGGTTGGGGAACTGCCTGCGCGGATATTCTCGCCGGCTATAACGAACAGTTTGTGAAAAAACTGAAAGAGGATGTCATTCGTACCTATGCCGAACAGTATGCCGCGACCGGCTGCGACGGCATCTACTTCCAGTCTTTTACCGAACTCAACGACGATTACGTAAACGGTCTGTGCATTGCCGAGGTCGTAACCGATCTGGTCAACGAGATTGCGGCGGCGCTGCTTGCGCGTTTCCCGGATCTGCATATCCAGTTCGGTCTGCACGCAACCTCCGTCAGAACACACCTCGATCATATTAAGCGTGTTGATCCGCGTGTTCATATTGTGTGGGAAGACTGCGGTGCATTCCCGTATGCGTACTTTGCCGAGTATCTCGAAAATTTTGACGAAACGCTTGCGCTCACCGAACGGTTTGCATCCTTGCGCGGTGCAGAAGAAAACGTCGGCGTCGTGTTTAAAGGTATGTCGAATCTCGATTGGAGCCGGTTTGAGCACTTCACGGAGAGCTACATCCTCGGCGAATACAGCGAGTCGTTTATCAAAGAACGGCAAATCGCAAAAGAGAAGATGTGGCGCACCGTACAGGCGCACTGGATCAAAAATGCCGGATATGTCCGCAAAATGGTTCAGCTCCTTGCAAAAAAGAGCAGGAATCCGATCATCGAAGTTTTGCTGGAAGACGGCCTTTTGGAAAATGAGATTCCGCTCTGCGCTGCAATCTACGCTGAGATGCTCTGGTCGCCGGACGAACCGTGTGACGAAATTATCGAGCGCGCTATGAAGAATCCGTATGTCAAATTTGCGAATATC
>JBGUUS010000150.1:0-6977 GCA_045133675.1 Oscillospiraceae bacterium
CCATGTTTCGCCGTTTGCGTGCAGGTGTTCAAACGCACATTTTCCGAGTTCTTTATAGCATTCCCTGTGATACGGTGCGCCGCACTCCGGACAAACGACGATGTCCTCGCCTTCCTTTAACGGCTTTTCGCATACCGGGCATTTCTGATTGTGATAATTCATTGAGCTTCCTCCATCGGCTGCGCCAAATCGCGCAAAAACCCATTTCTCTACAATATATTATACGCAACCGGGCGAGAATAGTAAAGTATAAAATGTGAACAAACGCGCTGACGGCTGTGAATGCACGCTTTTTATCCGTATACACCGCTATATTTTGCCCATACTATCGGTATCAAATTCCGGAGGGATCCCATGAACCGTATCGCCGCACAAAAGGTCTGCCGCACCGCCGCCTGCATCCTGCTTGTCCTCTCTGCCCTGCTGTTTTCTTCGATCGCGGTGATCAGCCGCCATATCCCACAGCGCTTTTTCGTCAGCCCGGGCGAAGAACTCGCCTTTTCCTCCACAGGTATTCTGCAGAGCACCGCACCGGTCACATACGGCAAAACAACACTTGCCGACAGCGCGATCGGCACGGACGAAACCGTTTCCGTGCGGCTGTTCGGGCTCTTTCCGGTTGCAAAAACGCGCGTACAGGTGTGCGAGGAACCGCATCTCGCCGTCGGCGGTATGCTTTTTGGCATCAAGCTGTTCACCGAAGGCGTTATGGTTGTCGGAACCGGCGCGGTCGAAACCGGTTCGGGTGCCGTTTCTCCGGCGGAAAACGCCGGGATCCGCAAAGGTGATATCATCCTCACGGTAAACGGCGAAGCAGTCACTTCAAACGAGGATCTCGCCGCAAAACTGCGCGCCTGTCCGGGCAGTGCAACGGTCCGCTTCCGCCGCGGCGATAAGCTGTGCAGTACGGTGCTGACGCCTGCGCGCGCCGTTGCCGACGGCGGCTTGAAAGGCGGCTTGTGGGTGCGCGATTCCACCGCCGGTCTCGGCACTGTCACGTATTACGATCCAAAAACCGGCGCGTTCGGCGGTCTCGGCCACGGTATCCGCGACAGCGACACAAACCTGCTCATGCCGCTTTCGGACGGACAGATCTGCAAAGTAAAACTGAACCGCATCGTAAAAGGCCGTATCGGTTCGCCCGGCGAACTGAGCGGCAGCTTCGCTTCAAACACGGTCTACGGCTCGCTCAGCCAAAACCGCGACACCGGCGTATACGGCACGCTCGACAGCGAATTTATCGCAAACCCTGAGATCCTTCCTGTCGCGCATAAGCAAAACGTAAAACGCGGCGATGCCGTCATCCGCTGTACGCTCGAAAACGGCGCATCGGAGGAATATGCGATCCGCATCGACCGCATCGATTTGAGCGAACACACGCAGACGCAGAATATGGTCATCACCGTCACCGATGAACGCCTTCTCGCCAAAACCGGCGGTATCGTGCAGGGTATGTCCGGCAGCCCGATCATTCAGGACGGCAAGCTCATCGGTGCTGTCACTCATGTTCTTATAAACGACCCGACGAGAGGGTATGGGATTTTTATCGAGAACATGCTGGAAGCGGCAGGATAAAATTTTTGACAGGGGGCGATTACCCCCTGTCTTTTTTACGTTGGTATGATATACTTTAATAAAATAGCTACATTTGGAGGTGGGTTAGATGAGAGAAGAAGTGTGTACCTTTGGCGGGAGCTATGACAATAATGTACTTTGGTACGATGATGACGAAAACAGATTTTTTATTGATCAGTATCACTTTGGTGTTATCGATGATGAAGAACACTTTGACGGAACAGTACAGATTGACACTTTGACCGCACTTGAAAAGATGATCAAAAAGAATAAATTGAGGGCGGTGCTGATGTATCAGGATAAACTGAATCTCTGTCGTGATTTGGATGTTGTTTTAACAGGTTTCAAACAAAGCAGTACGATATATGATTATGGATTCCTGTCAGACAAACATTTAAAATATTATGAAATAACGAAAGATGAATATGCTATTTATTATGGAGGTACATTTTTCTCTGTGAAGAACGGCAATCAGGGAATTGTGGATTTTTCTGTTGTGCGGCGGATTTTGGAAAACCATAAAACTGTTACATATTACGAAGCTGATATGAAGGGGAATTGGGTCAGTTCCAATATTATGGATGTTTTATGGCTGTAAAAGGTTGTCCCTAATGACAATCACTCGTGAGCGGCAGTCCCATCATCCAGGACGGCAAGCTGGTGGGTGCCGTCACTCACGTTCTTATAAACGATCCGACACGAGGCTACGGGATCTTCATTGAAAATATGCTGGAAGCGGCGGGATAAACAGCGAAAATCCGCGTTTTCCCAAAGTATCTCCGGCATATTCCCGCTTTTTAAACGGTTTTTCTGTCAAAACGCATGAAGTGTGCTATAATGGTACCATAAATCAATAAATTCCATGTGAGGGAACCGGGATGAAAGCTTTATCGTTCGGAGAAATCCTTTGGGATATCTACCCCGACAAAAAATATATCGGCGGCGCACCGTTTAACTTTGCGGCGCATCTCGCAAAACACGGCGAGGAAATCCATATGCTCTCCTGCCTTGGCACCGATGATTTGGGCGAAGAGGCATTGCTGCGCTTGAAAGACTTCGGCGTTTTAACCGATTTTGTCACCCGATCGCCGTCGAAGCGAACCGGTCACAGTCTGGTAACGCTTGACGAAAACGGTGCTGCGTCCTATGACTTAAAGCAGGACGTTGCATACGACTATATCAGCTGCGATGCGGTTTGCGGAGATTTTGACGTGCTGTATTTCGGCACCTTGGCTTTGCGCGGCGAATATAACCTGCATTCGCTCAGCGGGCTTTTGAAAAGACAAAGCTTCAAAGATATTTTTGTCGACATCAATATCCGGGCACCGTTTTACAGCAGCGAGCTGATCGAATTCTGCGTAAATCACGCCACCATATTGAAAGTCAGCCTTGAAGAACTTCCTACCGCAGCATCTCTGCTTGCGGCGGACCCCGCGGTCGGTTATCGGGCGTTTGCAAAGCTCCTGATAGAGAGATACCCGAACCTGAAACTCATCGTGATCACCTTGGGAGAAGACGGTGCGTATTGCTATGACTGCAAAAACGGGCAGGAATACAGCTGTGAATCGCAGAAGGTCACCGTTGCCTCAACCGTGGGCGCCGGCGACAGTTTTTCGGCCGCTTTCCTGCATCAATATTTTTCGGATAACGGCATCCGCTTTTCCCTGGAATACGCCTCAAAAATCGCCGGATACGTCGTTTCAAAATATGACGCCGTCCCGGATTACAACATTACCGATTTTATTGAAACGATCCGGTGAGTGGCTGCAAAATTTTCATCGGGAATATGCCAAAAGCGGCATAAGCAAAAAAAGAAAGGGAACCTCTAGCGCGATACTCCAAGCGGAGTATCACGCAGTTCTATTCGCCTTACGGCGAGTTATATTGCTTCGCAGTGATATTCGGCTTACGCCGAGTGGTATTTGCTTCGCAAGTTTATTGGCGAATAGAATATCACTGAGGCCACAAGGCTTCAATATCACTTTCTTTTAAAATATTTCGTCATAGGCGAGGAATTTTCAAAAGAAAATATCACTATACAGACAAAAAGAAAGAGAAGACTCGTTATCTAGACGGATCTTCTCTTTTCTGTTAAGAACATCACCCTTTCGGGTTCCCTTTCTTTTATTCGTTCGTATATTTGATTTTGATGCGCGGGCGCGTCGCGAAATCGTTTTTATATCGGATCCGGATACACGGCCGGATCGTGAAATCCGCATGGTGTGTGTTTCGTCCTGCCCATGCGGCCACACCGTTTTCCTGCACGTATTTCGGAAACACGGCGCCGCTCATAAATCCGCCTTTTGTTTTCTCCGGCAAAAGCCACCACGCGGTGTATTCCCGTGTATCGTCCCGCATTCCGCGCCATGCACCGCCGCGGATGGCGTAAACCGTGGGTTTTGCCTTTCGTTCTGCATCCGATGGAAAGAAGCGCTGTGCCTCCTGCGCGGACAAAAGGAATACAAAGTCCCGGCATCTTTTGCCGATCGCATCGCCGCTCATCACCTTCGGGACAAAGCGCGCCTTTTCTTCCGCCGAAAAGGCCTTTTGGAAAAAACGGCCGCAAACCGCTCTTGCGAGCGAGTTTTCCCATGTCCATGGGTCCGCTTCTCCTTCCGCCGTTTTCGTTTCACAATATCTTGAGGTGAACAGGCAGTCCTTTGCAATGCACAGTGCCGTTGCGCCGTCCGTTTCCAGTACGATCCATTCGACCGGCGCGGATGCATTCGGCGAAACCCGCGGATACGCGCCGAACAAAACCGTATTGCCCGGAAAAAACGCGCTCTCGTCCGGAAATGCCGAAACCCTGTATAAAATGTCCGCCTTCTCGGCCGCATTCCGCTTTTTCTCATACGCTGCGCGCGCATTTAAAGCGCGCTCTTTGGCGCTTTTTCGCTCACCGCCGTACAGCCTGATCCCAAAGCTGTGTGTTCTCTTCATTTCCGCCGCCTCTTTTCCGCGTGATCGTATACAGTATAGCACACAGCACGCACCGCGGCAATAAAAAGCGCCGCATCCGTTTTTTCTCCCGAAAGGCAGGGCTTTCGTCCTGTCTTTTTTCGTTTTCCTGTGATATAATGAACACAGAAAGAAGCCTCAGACAAAAGGAGGAAAAACATGTCTTACGTAACGAATATGGATGCGCTGTTCAAGCCGCACTCCTGCCGCATTGTTTTTACAAACGACAGCCGCACCGGCGAAGAACTGATCGCTTTGATCCAGGAAAAGGATTCCCGCTTTATCGCCGAACCCGGCAATAAATTCGCGGAATACCAAAAGCTCGGTCTGCTGAAAATCAAAAACAGCAGCAGCCTGTACAGCCTCATTTCCAAAACCGAATACATCAAGGAAGTGCGCGAAAAACACCGTTCAGACACCGTTGATCACGCGATCAAGCGCGAGATTCTCCGCGCCGGCCTTTGCAGCGCAGCGGAGCGCCACGAATTCGCCCGCCTTCCGCTGTCCAAGCTTTCGCACCTGCAGCGCTTCTGTGCTTCGATCCTGCACGATGTTTTAAATGAAAATTTTCGTTTTATCCTCGCCGACTGCCGCGTTCATGCATACAACACACCGAAGGAACGGAACAAGGCGTTTTTATCGCTCGCCAGATACATGGATGAATACAAAGGCTTTGAATGGGCGCCGTGTGACCTGATCTGGATCACCGAAGCTTCTCCGGAGGAGATCGCCGGAATGCTGGAGGAAAAGGACCGCCAGAACGAGTTCTTCCATTTCTTCACGATTGAAAACGGCTGTGTCACCGCGCTTGATAAAGCCAAACTTTTCAGCGGTACAGAAAAAGCGGATCACCCCGCCGAAAAGCCGAAACCCACACCGAAACCGGTGCCAAAAACCGCATTTGAAGCCGCAAGAGCCGCCGTGCTCAAAGATGCCCAAAAGGAAGAAAAGGTAAAATCCGAACCGAAACCGGCAGAAAAAACGGCGCCTGCACCAAAACCGGCTCCAACACCGAAACCTGTGCCTGCACCGAAACCGGCTCCTGTTACCAAAGCAATGAAGCCGAAAGACCAGCTCACGGAGGATGAAAAAGGTCAGCGCGCCTATATGGCAACGCTTGAACAGCACGCAGAACAGCTCTACCAGGAAAAGAGCTATGTGCTGGCTCTGCAGTATTTCCAGCAGGTGGCAGAATACGGACATGAATTTTCCCAGCTGGTCTGCGGCTATATGTTCGACCACGGTCAGGGCTGTACACCCGATCCGCAGAAATCCGTATACTGGTATCAGAAAGCCGCCGAACAGGGCAACAGCACGGCACAGTACAACCTCGGCATGATGTACGAAAAAGGCAGAGGCTGCAAAGCCGATCTCTCCAAGGCACTTTACTGGAAAGAAAAAGCCGCCGAACAAGGTATGGCGGATGCGCAGTTTTCCTGTGCGGTGATGTATGCGCTCGCAAAAGGCTGTGCCACCGACTGGGAAAAAGCGGAGTACTGGTGTGAAAAAGCCGCCGCGCAGAACCATAAGGACGCGATCACGCTTCTGCCGAAGCTCCGCGGATAAAGGAGGAATTTTCTTTGGAACCGATATTCTGGCTGCTCTTTAACGGCGGCATCGCGCTCTTTCTGGGTGCAATTCTCGCCGGAATCGTTGTGGCAATCATACACACATTCAAATCCCACCGTCTCGCCGAACAGTACATTGAAAAAGGGATCATCACCAAAAAGCAGAGAAAGCAGCTACCCGACGTTTTGCTGAAAAAAGGACGCACCGCACTTTCCGCCAACCGCTTCGGCGAGGCATATTCCTGCTTCACCGACTGTTTAAAGCTTGCCGAATGGAACGGCGATGACGAGCGCAAAAACTCCGCAAACTTTGAGCTTGCAAGATACTATGCCGCAAAGGAAAAGGACGAAAAAGCACTGGAGCTTCTCTCCTCTCTCTTTACGCCACACGCCTATCTGCTCAAAGGCGAACTGCTCGCAAGGCAGGACCGCTTTAAAAACCACGAAAGGATCCGCAGATACGCCGAGGAAGCCATGAAATGCGAAGAACTGCAAAGCCGTGCGCTCGGTCTCTTCATGGATGACTGGGACGGCACCGTGGACGGCCGCATCTCGCCGAAAATGGCGGAACACCGGAAGAAAATGGACGCACTTTTCAGCAATTGGGCGCCGATGGATATGGACGACGATTTCGTCAAAATCCGCAAAAACCTCTAAAATACATCTTAAGGAGGAATCCTGATGATTCTCGTTACCGGTGCAACCGGCTTCGTCGGACAAAGCATCATCAACTCGCGGCAGGATGTCATCGCCTGCCCGTCGCTTCGCAATGCCACTGCGGAGGAGGTCCGCCGCCTTGTTGAAGAAAGCGGCGCGGATACGATCATCCACACCGCCGCAATCTCCGATATCGGCACGTGCGAGAAAAATCCGGAG
>JBGUUS010000151.1:0-9418 GCA_045133675.1 Oscillospiraceae bacterium
ACGGCGGCAGCTCTTTTTCTGCTGCTTCCGGTTTCGATCGGCGCCGTAAAGCTCTGCGAACGTCCGGTGCTGATCGCCTCTGCGGCATCCGCAGGCTCAGCCGATCTCGTTTTGTTGGAACACGAAGGAAACACCGATCTGATCGTGACAGAATATCGCGCAGGATGGGAAGACAACGTTCTCTCGCTTTTGCGAAAACGCAATATCACTTCGCTACGCTCGCTCATTCTGCTGACAAAAGACAGCGAGTCCGTTTCGGCACCGGCTTTCCTCGCAGAGACGTTCGGTGTGCAGACAGTCCTGCTTTACGAGGAAAATCCGCTTTATCACCATGCCGATGCACTGCTGGGTGAGGCGAATGTCGTTTTACTGCCCGAAAACGGACGGCGAATTCTCTATCCGGGTGTCGATATCCGCCGCAGCGGAGACGGTATCACACTGATTGCGGCAAACGGGAAAGAGGAACTGATCTTTTCGAATAAGGTGCCGCAGAAAGCGGCGGTGTGGCTGCTGTTTTCAAATCAATGGGAAGACCTCTATCTCGATGCTGCCCAGCGTGCTGTGATACTCTCTGTCCCGGATAATTTTGAAATCCGCGGCGGAAAGCTCTATAACGCGCAAAACGGTGTTGTTACGGCTTATCTCCACCAAAACGGAAATGTCAGTATACAGAAATAAAAAGAACGGATCCAAAGGATCCGTTCTTTTCGTTTGTCGCTTATTTGTTTGCTTCGTCATAGATCGCTTTCAGCAGGCTCTTCTCCGGGTTCATTGCGTCCTGCGCAATCTCCCAGATCATGATGCCGCCGAGCGTATCTTTTGCATAGCGGGTCTTTTTACGCATGGTCGGAATGCCGTTGTGCCACGATACTTTGCCGTTGCCGAGATCGACATTATCGGTTTTGTCTGCGTCGCCGTCAAATGCGAACAGGTCGGTGTAAGAGCCGCCCGGTCTGCCATAGAACGGAACACCGAGAGTGATCTTCTCACCCGGGATACCGCGGTGATCGCGCCAGTATTCTGCGCAGGAAACAGCCATTTCGTAAGACGAAAATGCTGCTTCATCGCCGCCGTCGTATGCCATAATATTGATCTGGTCGTAGAGCGCGAGCGCTTTGTCGGTATAGCCGGCGCAGACGTCGAGAGATGCCTGTACGTCCGGATGATCGAGATCGGTGCGCAGCGAGTAGCAGCCGCCGATAACCGCAACGGTCAGCAGCTTGCCCTGTGCATGCAGGCGCTCTGCAAGCAGTTCAACGAGATACTCGTTCTGTTTGTCCGAGCCTCTGCTCTTGCGCGGGTATTCCCAGTCAACGTCGATACCGTCAAAGCCGTATTCATCAACGACAGCCATGATCGAATCAACGAGTTTGCGGGTTTTCTCCGGCGTTTCGGTTGCTTTTACAAAGGTGTCCTCCAGCGGGATATCGAGCCAAGACCAACCGCCCAGGGAAATCAGTACCTTCGTATCATGTTCGTGTGCCTCTTTGATCAGGCGCTGTACGACCTCCGGATATTCGAGCGGAAGGACTTCGCCGTCCACGGTCGGAATTGCAAACGCATAGTTGATCTGCGTCAGATACTCATATTTCGTTCTGCGAATTCCTTCCTTTTTCCATGCGGCAAAATATGCCACGGTCTCAAATTTGCTCATGTTTGAATCCTCCTTTTTCGGATTATTTGTAATTCCATTTTAGCGCACGAAACTGAGGATGTCAATGCTTAGGAAAGAAAGTTTACTAATAAAAACAGGGCTCCGCTTTTGCGGAGCCCTGCGCGTTTTGGATTGATTTTAAATTCTTGCAAGAACAGCGAGCAGCTGTTTGTAGATCGGTTCAACGGAAGCCATATCGAGTGTTTCGTCCGGGGTGTGGCCGCCGTAAGCGTTAGCGCCGACTGCGATTGCGTCAAGGCCCGGGAATTTCTCGCAGAACAGGCCGCATTCCAGACCTGCATGGATTGCCGAGCAGACGAAGTCTTCGCCGGTCTGCTCTTTCCAGGTCTCTTCAAAGAGGCGGCGCAGCGGAGATTCCGGATTGTATGCCCAACCCGGATATGCCTCGCCGATATCTACGGTGAAACCGAAGCTTTCAGCAAGCAGCGTGAGCTCTTTTGCGGTCTGATCCTGCAGGGAAGCGACCGAGCTGCGCGGTGCGAAGACGACGGTTACGGTGTCGTTTTCCATGCGGATAACACCCATGTTCAGCGAACGGACAACGAATCCGCCGGCTTTTTCGTTGCGGTCGCGAACGCCGTTCGGTGCAACGACGAGCAGGGTGATAAGCGCGTCGCTCATAGCTTTATCCATCTTCGTTTCCGCTTTTGCTGCTTCGATGATCAGATGGAAATCCGGATCGACTTCTTTGAGCTCGTCTTTGATGTCGGTTTCTGCTTTGCGCAGGATTGCTTCGGCTTTGGCGAGGTCTGCTTCATTTTCGAATACACAGACAGCGTCGCATTCACGCGGGATCGCGTTGTCCTTGCTGCCGCCGCCGATCGACGAGAGCGCAAGAGACGGGATTTCAAGGCGAACTTCATGCAGGAGTCTGCCCATTACTTTATTGGAGTTTGCAAGGCCTTTGCCGATCTCCGTGCCGGAGTGACCGCCCTGCAGACCGCGTACACGGACAGCGAGAGCCGGCTGATCGCACGGTGTCGAGCCGCAGGCTTTGTGCATACGGACGCGCATACCGCCGGCACAGCTTACGGTTGCGTGACCGAGTCCGCCGGAGTCGAGATTGATGAGCAGGCGAGCCGGGATCTTCGAGCCATCGAGCTCTTTTGCACCGGTGAGACCGGTTTCTTCCTGAACGGTGAAGATGCAGTAGAGATCCGGGTGAACGAGCGTATCGTCAGCGAGAACAGTGAGCATCATAGCAACGGCAACGCCGTTGTCAGCGCCGAGCGTGGTGCCGTCAGCACGCAGGATGTTGCCTTCCTGAATGAGTTTGATGCCGTCGGTGAGGAAGTCGTGAACGGTATCTGCGTTTTTCTCGCAGACGATGTCCGTATGACCCTGCAGGATGACAGACGGTGCGTTCTCCTTGCCTGCCGATGCCGGTTTTACGATGACGACGTTGAAAATCTCGTCGCTCCATGCGGTGAGACCTTTGTCTTTTGCGAACTGTATCAGATATTTGCTGATGCCTTCCTCATTTCCCGAACCGCGCGGAATGGCGCTGATCTCTTCGAAATAGTGGAAGAATGCTTCCGGCTGATAGCCGCTGAGTTTGTATTCCATAAAAAACGTCCTTTCTGTAAGGTTTATGCGTTTAAAATATACTGTTCAATCGCTTTGGCAACACCGTCTTCGTTTGCCGGTGCCGTCACGACGGTTGCAAATGCTTTTACTACGTCCGGTGCCTGACCCATTGCGACGCCGATGCCGGCATAGCGGAGCATCTCCTCGTCGTTTAAGCTGTCGCCAAGGCCCATCGAATGTTCACGGTCGATGCCTGCGGCATCCATGAGAACCTGCATACCGGTTGCTTTGCTGCACGGTTTGAGGATCGCCTCGGTGTAGCCCGGATGATAAATAACGTTGAAATATTCTTCGAGCAGGTCGATCATATACTGCGGCATCTGATGGCGCAGAGAGGTTGCGGTTACTTTTGTAACGTTTGCGCTGTTTGCATATGCTTCGGCCTCTTCCATATTGCTGATGCACGGGAAAGCCTGTGCCGGCCACGGATAAACGTCCGGACAAACGATCGCGCTGACACCTTCCGATTCAAGGACCAGGCTGATGTGTTCTTTGATGAAAACTTCGCAGACTTTCATAACCAGCTCTTTCGACATACGGACTGCCTGCAGCAGTTCGCCGTTGAGCGTGACGTATGCGCCGCCGCCGCAGACCAGACCGTCCGGCTTGATCTGTTCAAGCAGCGGTTTCGGAAGGTTGCCGTAGCTTCTGCCGCTGTTGATGCAGATGATGTGCCCTTCTTTCTGTGCGCGCTGCAAAACGGCGAGGTTGCCTTCGGAAGTAAGACCGGATTCATCCCAGGTCAGGGTTCCGTCGATATCCAAAAAGATCGCGTATTTTACACTCATATTCTTTCTCCAACTTTAAAATTGATTCGCCCAAAACGAACCCATATATCTGCATTATACCACAACGCTTTCGTGCTTTCAATTTCTTTTGCCGCATAATTCGCCGTATACAGGGCAAGCTTTTTCTATATCCAAAAGGAAAGAAGGAGAGACATGGATTCCACCAACAACCAAAATGCCGCAATGCTCGGCGATATCGTCAAAACCTGTGATATGGGCAAGACATCGATCAAACAGCTGATGCCGTATATCAAAAACCGTGAATTCAAAAAGCTCGCCGCACAGCAATATAAAGATTATAACGCGATCGGCGATGAGGCAGTGCGCGCACTTGCGGCAGAAGGAAAGCCGGTTGAAGGCGCGCCGGGCTTTTCCAAGCTGATGTCCGGATGGATGATCGCGATGCAGGGTATGCGGAAAAACAGCGAGCACGAGCTTGTTTCCATGCTTCTGCGCGGCAACAGCAGCGGTATCGCAAAGACCGGCGGCAACTTAAACCATCTCAAAAACGTGCAGCCGCAGACGCGCGAACTTGCACAAAAACTGCTGAAAGCCGAGCAAAAGAACGAGCAGGAGCTGATTCCGTACCTGTGAAAACGGACATTTTGCGAGTTCACGTAAAAAAAACTGCATTTTTTGCATAAAAACCTGTTTTCTTTCGCGCTTTAATGTGGTTTTCTCTTGCATTGACAGCCAAACTTTGCTATAATATTTTAGTCTCCGTATATCCAAAAATCGGGATCCTTTCGGTGACGTCTATTACGTTATTACAACGTTTATTATATTCAAAGGAGAGCATAACCTTATGCGCGAAAGCGGTACATTAATGCCGTTGTCCAGCCTGCCGTCTCCGTACGGTATCGGCACGATGGGCAAAGAGGCATATCGCTTTGCAGATTTCCTCTCCAGATCCGGTCTTAAAGTATGGCAGATGCTGCCGGTAACACCCACCAGTTACGGCGATTCCCCGTATCAGTCGTTTTCGACCCACGCGGGCAATCCCTATTTCATCGATCTGGACCTGCTCTGCAAGGAAGGTCTGTTAAAGAAAAACGAATATGCTGCACTTGATTGGGGCAGCGACCCGTGCTCGGTTGACTACGAAAAGTTATACAACCAGCGCTTCCCACTGCTCAAAAAAGCGGCCGCTCGCTTTTTTGCAGCTCCGACGAAAGAGTATGAAACTTTCGTCTGCGAACAGACAGCGTGGCTCGAAGACTATGCGCTGTATATGTCGCTGAAAAATGAGAACAACGGCAAACCGTGGTATGAATGGCCGGAGGATGTGCGTTGCCGCAAATACGACGCACTTCAGGCAACGTACGCACGCTGCTTTGACGATATTCTGTTCTGGCGCTTTGTTCAGTATATGTTCTACAAACAGTGGAACGAGCTGAAAGCGTATGTCAATGCAAAAGATATTGTAATTCTGGGTGACCTGCCGATTTACGTTGCGCTCGACAGCGCCGATGTCTGGGCAAACCCGACGCTCTTTGCACTTGACGAAGAATTAAAACCGGTTGAGGTTGCCGGCTGCCCGCCGGATTACTTCTCGGAAGACGGTCAGCTTTGGGGCAATCCGGTTTATAACTGGGACGTACACAAAGAAACCGGCTATGCGTGGTGGCTGCGCCGCATCGAACACGCAACGAAAGTATACGACCGCGTTCGTATCGACCATTTCCGCGGATTTGAAAGCTTCTGGGCGATCCCGTACGGCGACAAAACCGCGAAAAACGGCTGCTGGAAGAAAGGTCCGGGCATGGATCTGTTCTCTCTGGTCAACGAGAAGCTTGGCAAGGATAAAATCGTTGCCGAAGATCTCGGCCTTATTACCCCGGAAGTTAAAAAGCTTCTCGAGGATTCCGGTTATCCGGGCATGAAGGTTCTGGAGTTTGCGTTTACTCCGGGTACCGACAGTGACTATCTCCCGTTCCACTATGGAAAAAACTGCATTTGCTATACCGGCACGCATGATAACGACACGCTCGCCGGCTGGCTCAAAACGCTCTCCAAAGCGGAACTCAACTATGTTAAAGCGTATACCCGTTCCAAGACGGTTGAAGACTGCGCAATGAACCTGATCGCGCTCGCATGGAGCTCTCCGGCGGACACCGCAATCACGCAGATGCAGGATTTCATCGGACTCGGCAGCGAATCGCGCATGAACACGCCGTCCACCGCGTCGGGCAACTGGCGCTGGCGTGCGACGAAAGATCAGATCAATACGCGTCTTTCGACAAAGATCCGTGCGCTTGTCAATCTTTACTGGAGGTAATTAACCCATGACTTACGAAAAAGAAGCGTTTCTGCAGGACTTTGTCCGCACGCTTGCACTTGACCACGATGTAACGCCGGAAGAGGCGGACATTTTCCAGATCCATTCCACTGTTGCAAAACTGATCCTCGGCGGTCTCTCCGAGGATATCAAAAAGAGCCGCGACGCTCATAACGAAAACCGCCGTGCATGCTATTTCTCGGCTGAGTTCCTCGTTGGCCGTGCGGTATACAACAACCTGCTCTGCCTCGGTCTCACCGACGTTGTTGATGAGGCTATGAAACTCTGCGGCAGAAGCATCAACGACTTCGAAGAGCTTGAAGACGCAGCACTCGGCAACGGCGGTCTCGGTCGTCTTGCAGCTTGCTTCCTCGACTCCGCTGCAACCCTGAACCTTCCGCTCGACGGCTACGGCATCCGCTATCGCTACGGCCTGTTCCGTCAGCAGATCAAAGACGGTTTCCAGGTTGAAGTTGCTGACGACTGGGAAAAACACGGCGAAGCCTGGGGCCGCCGCCGCGAGAAAGACGCTGTTCTCGTTCACTTTGCAGATCAGACCGTAAAAGCAGTTCCGTATGATATGCCGGTTCTCGGTTATCACACCAAAAACGTAGGCAACCTGCGCCTGTGGCAGGCTGAGTCCGTTACGCCGTTTGATTTCAATCTGTTCAATGCACAGCAGTACGACAAAGCGGTTCGCGCAACCAACCGTGCAGAGGATATCTCCCGCGTTCTCTATCCGAACGACGACAGCTGGGACGGCAAAGTTCTGCGCTTAAAACAGCAGTACTTCTTCTGCTGCGCTTCCATCACCGATATTCTGAAAGACTATCAGAAATATCACGGCAACGATTTCACGAAGCTCGGTAAATACGTTACCATCCAGCTCAACGATACCCATCCGGTTATCTCCATTCCGGAGCTCGTTCGTCAGCTGACCAAGTTCTACGGCATGAACTTTGAAGAAGCTCTCGGCGTCTGCCACGAAGTATTCAACTACACCAACCACACCATCATGGCTGAGGCACTTGAGAAATGGTCCTTCGACCTGCTGCGTGCGGTTGTTCCGGAGATTCTCGATATCATCTTCCAGATCAACGAACTCCTGCGCGAAGAGTTCCGCTATATGAAACTCACCGGCGAAGAGATCGGCCGTCTGCAGATCGCAGTAGACAACACCATCCACATGGCTCGTCTTGCAATCTACGTTTCTTCCTACACCAACGGTGTTGCACGCATCCACACCGAGATTCTCAAACACGACGCACTCAAAGAGTGGTACTACGTATATCCGGAGCGCTTCCAGAACAAGACCAACGGCGTTACCCAGCGCAGATGGTTTGCACTGTGCAACCCGGAACTGTTCGCATTCGTTTGTGAAAAACTCGGCCACGACCGCGTTGCAACCCTGCTCAAAGAGATCAAAGGCATGGAAGCATTCGTTGACGATCAGGCTGTTCTCGACCGCTTTATCGCGATCAAACACGCAAACAAGATCCGTCTTGCTGAGTACATTCAGAAGGTTGAAGGCGTTGAGCTGAATCCGGATTCCATCTTCGATATCCAGATCAAACGTCTGCACGAGTACAAACGTCAGCTTCTGAACGCGTTCTCCATCCTCTATATCTACTACGGCATCAAAGAAGGCTCGATCCAGAACTTCCACCCGACCACCTTTATCTTCGGCGCAAAATCCGCACCGGGCTATCGCCGTGCAAAGGGTATCATCAAGTTCATCAACGAGATCGCAAACCTCGTCAACAACGATCCGCAGACCAAAGATATCCTCAAAGTCGTATTCGTTACGAACTACAAGGTTTCCTACGCAGAAAAACTCACTGCTGCAGCTGACGTTTCCGTTCAGATTTCGACCGCAGGCACCGAGGCTTCCGGCACGGGCAACATGAAGTTCATGATCAACGGCGCAGTTACCCTCGGCACGCTCGACGGCGCAAACGTTGAGATCGCAGAGGAGGCAGGCCACCAGAACAACTATATCTTCGGCGCTAAAGTTGAAGATCTGGCACACATCATGCCGAACTACGACCCGAAAAACATCTACGACCACGACGCGAAGATCCGCCGCGTTGTTGATACGCTGGTTAACGGCACGCTGAACGACGGCGGCACCGGTTTCTTCCGCGAGATCTACGATTCTCTGATCTTTGGTGCAAGCTGGTCCCGTCCGGATAACTACTACGTTCTCGGCGACCTCAACAGCTTTGTTGAGACCCGTCTGCGCCTCAACGCAGAGTATCAGGACCGCAACGCGTTTGCTAAGAAATGCTTCTACAACATGGCAAACTCGGGCAAATTCTCGTCCGACCGCACGATCCGTCACTACGCTTCCGACATCTGGAAGATCAACCCGATCGAGATCAACTGGTAAGCGGAAACCATCCGATAAAAAGCAAAACCCGTCCGAAAGGACGGGTTTTCTTGCGTTTATGGAAGTTATTTCGCGTAGTACATCTTCACACGGCCGAATTCATAGGTCTGAACATCGGACGGGAAGCGGTCGAGGCCCGGACCGATCGGTTCGAGCGTGCCGGATAAAAGCGCATCTGCCAGCGCGATGTGGTCGGGAATAACATCCGCCGGAACATCGAGTGTGCCGTGTGACGGGTGGATTGTATCAAAAGCGCCGCCTTTCCACAGCTTTTCAAGTTTATCCATACTTGCGCGGAACGCCTTTAGATTGCGGCCGTCGCCAAACAGATAGATCGTACCGGTCTGCAGGCTGTCGCCGGAGATGATGAATTTCTTTTCGCGCTCCAGCAGCATGATACTGCCCGGCGTATGACCCGGCGCCAGAACGACCTCCAGCGTGTAACCGCCTACGGTGATCGTATCGCCTTCCCAGATCGGTTTGGCGTGCGTCGGTTTGCCGCTGCGGCGTTCATACGCGTCGAATTCCGCCGGATGCATATATTGCTCCGGGAACTGCTCGTCACTGCCGATATGGTCGCGGTCAGAATGTGTGGTGATCAGCACGATCGGGTTATCGGTGATCACATCGCAGACGGCTTTCAGATCGCCGCCGAAGCCCGTGTCAATGAGGACTGCCTTTTCCTCACCGACGAACAGAAA
>JBGUUS010000152.1:0-9687 GCA_045133675.1 Oscillospiraceae bacterium
AATGGATGCCCCCTGTGAGATACAGGGAAACATCCATCTGTGCATAAATTCAATTTTCAATGTGTCCAGGATTATGGGTACATATCACGTGCGAAAGGCTTTTGTTATGCAGAAAATAATGTGACCAAAACGAGTTCCGGCGGATTGTTGACACGAAACGGAAACAGACTGTTTCCGATGCCGCGGCTGACGACCATATTCGTGCGGCCGCTTGTATAAACACCGCTGTCGTATTCCGGGAAGAAACCTTCGCCCGGCGCGTATATACCGCCGATAAACGGTAATCGGATCTGCCCGCCGTGCGCGTGGCCGGTAAATGCAACGTCCACGCCGCATTCCACGTAATCATCAAAATCCTCCGGGCGGTGCGAAAGCAGGACCGTAAATCCATTCTCCGGAATGATCTCCGGCAGCGCTTTCGGCTCGCCCTGCACGAGTCGTGTGCCAAACGCCGGATCGTCAACTCCAACCAGAGCGATCTCCTCTGTACCGCGCCGCAGAATCGCAGTCTCATTGCGCAAAACCGCAACGCCGCTTTCGGTGAGTCCGTCCAGTAAATACGATAATTCGGCGATCCGCACCTCGTGATTTCCGGTTACGTAGTAGCACGGTGCGATCCCTGCGGCTTCTTTTGCAAAGCGGAGTGCAACGTCGATATCCGTATGACGTGAATCGATGAGATCTCCGGTCATCACGATGATATCCGGCTGGGTTTCGCGCAAAAGTGATAGCAGATCCCTGTTTTCTTCACCCATTTGCGCATTGTGCAGATCGGAAATCTGCGCAATGCGGTATCCGGAAAAGCTTTCCGGCAGATATTCGCTTGTAACTTCATACTGCGTCAGTTCCAACACCGTATTTCCGTGAAAAATCCATACAGCAAAAACGAGCAGCAGTATCGCCATAACAGCAAGCGTTGCTTTCCGTTTACCGGTCATTTGTCACATCTCCGTTTCCCGTGATCGGAATTTTTCCGCCGAGCTTCGTTGGCTCCGGTTTTGCGATACAGTAGAAAAAGTCCTTGTTGCGCGCCAGAAGCTCGCGCGTGTGATTCCAGAGCATATTCTGATACAAGTGTTGGTCGGAGGCAACACCGTATGCTTCGATACCGAGCGTTTTTGCAACGTAGACCGCGCGCGAAAGATGGTATTCCTGCGTTACGATCAACACTTTTTCAACGCCGAAGACTTCTTTTGCACGGTACATACTCTCATATGTGGAAAACCCGGCGTGATCCATAAAGATCGCGGAGGAATCGATTCCTGCATCCTTTGCGTAATCTTTCATTACGTTTACTTCATCGTAGTACACACCCGCATGGTCACCACTCATCAGAAGGCGGCCGGAAGCGCCGAGTTCATACAGTTCAATGCCTTTATCAAGACGGTCACGCAGCATATCGCTCGGTGTATCATCCGGGAGCACACTCGCACCGAGCACGAGAATGCAGTCGGCGTCAAGCTCTGCCGCATCCTTCTCTTCGAGGATCCGGTCCGATACGCTTACACGCACGTATGCGTCGATCAGAAAAACAGTCACAATCACTGCGGCAAGCATCACGGCAGCCGTCGTGAAAAATCCTTTTACAATGCGCCCGAACAGTCCTTTCTTCATCCGGATCCTCCTCTCTTTCCATAAGTACGCTTTATTATATCGGAAAAGCGGCGCGAAGTTGTAACGGAAGTGTGAAATGTCCGCGGAAAGATGCGGAAATTGCAGGAAAGGAATCAGCCATCCATCCGTTGTCTTTTTCGCTTTCCCGTGGTAAAATGAAAATATAAAATGATAGCCGGAACACAAGGAGTGAATCAAAATGAAAAAAGTGATCCTTCTGCTTTTGGCATTGCTGCTGACTGTTGCCGCAATCCCGTATCGCGGACCGTATCCGCAGTACGCAATCGGAGAGAGCATCTCACAACCCTCGTATTCTGAGCGCATTTCCCGCTATACCGACGTTTTGGAACAGGCACCAATCATAGCTGAGGTCGAGATCATACAGTATAAAGGCGATCTGCCGGAAGACGTCTACTATTATGGCTCGTTATATCTCGCGCGAGTCACTTCCTGTTATAAAAACACAAGCGGAAAAGAACTCTCTCTGATCGAACTGGTACAAGACGGAAACAGCCAAATGACCTATGCCGGTTATCCGCTGTTTCAAACCGGAGACCGACTTCTTCTCCCGCTGATCTCCTGCGAAAAAGACAGCGTTCTGAGCGACACGCATCCTTCATACTATCGCATTTACGGTCAGAATCAAACGGCAATGCAGATCGTTTCCTCCAGACCGGGGGATATTTGTTTCACGTTTCTGCCGTCTTTAACCGATTTACCCAAGGGTGGAATTACAGCGGAAATGACTGCGGATATGGAGGCAGTTATTGATCGGAAATACACCGTTCCGGAAGGAAAAAGCAGTCCGCTCCCACCGCTCTATAATAGTGTGTCACTGGACGAAATGAAAAAATGGATCGTAAAGAAGCTCAAAGAATGAAAAATCACACCCGGACAGGTGCGGCCGGCACAGAACCTTTTCATCGACAATTTTGTACTGGTTGCAATATTGCCCGCGATACCGCCTGCTCTCCGCAGGTTGGAAAATGCAATACGTGTGGGTTTGCACACTAACAAAAAGTCGGCTCCAACGGGTCGGCTTTCGTTTTGCTTTCATCCGTTGACTTTTTCGCTTTCCCGTGGTAAAATGTTTGCCTGTTCGAAATTTAGCGGGAGGTGGAGTTTATGGCGAAGGAAAGCCGCTTTTTACAGGGTATGCGCGACGGTATCCCGATCGCACTCGGCTATTTTCCGGTTTCGTTTGCATTCGGAATGCAGGCGGTGCAGTCCGGACTGCCGGTATGGGTTCCGCTCATTATCTCGATGACGAATCTCACCTCCGCCGGACAGTTTGCGGGCCTTTCCGTCATTCTCTCGGGCGGCGCTTATCTGGAACTTGCCGTTACAACGCTGATCGTCAACCTGCGCTATATGCTGATGAGCCTTGCGCTCTCGCAAAAGGTTTCGCCTGCGATGAAGCTGCGCACCCGCTGCGGTATGGCGTTCGGCATCACCGACGAGATCTTCGCCGTTTCGATGCAGCAAAAAGGCGACGTCACTGGGAAATATTTCGCGGGACTTCTCTCGATGCCGTATCTCGGCTGGGCGGCAGGCACGCTGTTTGGCGGCATTGCGACCTCGCTCCTTCCGGCCGTTCTGCAAAACGCACTCGGCATCACGATCTACGGGATGTTCCTTGCCATCATCATTCCGCCGGCGCGAAAATCGAATTCGATCCTTGCCGCAATTCTGATTGCCGCAGGCATCAGCTGTCTGTTTTACTACGTTCCGTTTTTATCGGCGGTTTCGTCCGGATGGGTCATCATCATTGCATCGGTTGCGGCCTCGCTTATCTGCGCCGTGCTGTTCCCGATCAGCGAGGAGGACGAAGCATGAACGGATTTGACCTGACCAAAATCATCGTCTGTATCGCTATTATGGCGGCTGTGACGTATCTGCCGCGCGTTCTGCCGATCGCGATCTTCCGCAAGCGCATCGAAAACCGCACCGTCCGCAGTTTCCTTGCGTATATGCCGTACGCAGCGCTCTCGGCAATGACCTTCCCGGAGATTTTATACTCCACCGGCAACTTCGTTTCCGGTCTGACCGGTGCTCTGGTCGCGCTGCTCCTCGCCTTTTTCAAGCGCAGTTTGCTCACCGTTGCGGTTGCGGGTGCCGCCGCGGCGCTGATCACCGAATATTTCCTGCGCTTTTTCCTTTAATAAAAAGAAAAGATTGTGTGAAAGAACTGGACAAGTGCGAATATTCCGATTATAATAGTAAATTAGCAGTATGTGCACGCCCGGCATGAAACGGGCTTTAATAAAACTGTACGGGACCGTACAGAGGAGGAAATTAGAATGAAACTTTTGAAACGCATCGCAGCAGTACTTCTTGCTGTCTGCATGATCCTGCCGGCAACCGCCTGCAGCATGGGCGACACTTCGTGGGTTTATAACTACGACGATGTAGAGATCACCGCCGGTATGTATATCACTTTCCAGATGAACGCGTATGCAGAAATCGTTGAGCACGAGGACTACAACAAAGACCTCGACGTTTGGGCACAGACAATTGACGGCCAGACCACGGAAGAGTACATCCGTACTTCCGCAGAAAAAATGGCTGACGAATACGTTGCAACCGTTCGCAAATTCAACGAGCTCGGCCTCACCCTCAACGCGGCTGACGAAAAAGAAATCGACGCTACTGTTGCACAGTACTTCACCGGTTATCAGGACGTTTACGAAAGTAACGGTGTAGGCGAAGCATCTTACCGCAAGCTGATCGAAGCACAGAGAATGCGTTACCGCATTTTCCTCAAATACTACGGTGAAGGCGGCCTGGAAGAAGTTCCGCTGGAAGATCTCGAAGTATACTTCCGCGAAAACTACGCAAGTGTCAACGTTCTTTCTTACTGGCTGAAAGAGGAAAAAGACGACGCAGCTAAAAAAGAGAACGAAGAGATCCGCGCAAAAGTTGAGCAGTATCAGCAGCTCATCGACCTCGGCACCAAATCCTTTGCACAGGTTTACGACGAGTGGCAGCACGAGATGCTCGGCACCGAACACACCGCTGAGGAGACCACTTACACCGACGCTGAACTCGCTACTTACCTGACCACCGATTCGACCTATCCGACCGAAGAAGTTATCAAAAAGGTATTCGCACTTCCGGCTGACGGCAGACCGCACATCATCGAAGCAGAAGGCACCGTTTATCTGATCATTCGTTACGATGTTATGAAAGATGCGAAAAATCTCGAGGAAATGCGCAACTCCGTTCTCACCGATATCAAGAGCGACGATTTCCTTGAAGTTCTTGCAACCTGGAGCGAGGGCTACACCCGCACCACGAACGAAGCAGCATATAACCGCTACGTTCCGAAAAACCTCAAGCTCGCATAAATTCAGCTTTCTAAAAGACCGCTTTCGGGCGGTCTTTTATTTTTGTATATTCTCACATTTTTTGCGCAAGATAAAACCGTGAGTTTTCCGAAATAAAACCATTGAAATACAGCAAAAACTCTGCTATAATATATTGTCGTAAAAAACACAATTCACATTGGACGATTGCACCATGCAAAACGCCAAGTTAAGGAGATGTACAATATGAGTCGTACAATTGGTACCGTATCCAGAGGTGTCCGCGCGCCGATCATCCGTAACGGCGATGACATCGTAGAGATTGTTACCTCCTCGGTTTTAGAGGCTTCCAAAGACGCCGGTTTTGAATTCCACGACCGCGATATCGTTGCAATGACCGAAGCGATCGTTGCAAGAGCACAGGGCAACTATGCTACTGTTGACGATATTGCTGCAGATGTCAAAGCAAAATTCGGCGGCGAAACGGTCGGTGTTATTTTCCCGATTCTGAGCCGCAACCGCTTTGCAATTTGCCTGCGCGGTATTGCAAAAGGTGCAAAAAAAGTCGTTTTGATGCTTTCTTATCCGTCTGACGAAGTCGGCAACCACCTCATCAGCGTTGACCTGATGGACGAAAAAGGTGTTGACCCGTACAAAGACGTTCTCTCGCTCGAGAAATATCGCGAGCTCTTCGGCTACGAAAAACACACCTTCACCGGTGTTGACTACGTTGAATACTACGAGAGCCTGATCCGCGAGTGCGGCGCTGAGCCGGTTATCATCTTTGCGAACAACCCGAAAGCTGTTCTCGACTACACCAAAAACGTCCTCTGCTGCGATATTCACACCCGTGCACGCACCAAACGCATTCTCAAAAATGCAGGCGGCGAAGTTGTTCTCGGTCTCGACGAGATCTTGAACGCACCGGTCAACGGCAGCGGCTACAACGCTGACTACGGCCTGCTCGGTTCCAACAAAGCAACCGAAGACCAGGTTAAACTCTTCCCGAGAGACTGCCAGCCGGTTGTTGACGCAATCCAGAAAAAGCTCTATGAAGCTACCGGCAAAACCATCGAAGTTATGGTTTACGGCGACGGCGCTTTCAAAGACCCGATCGGCAAGATCTGGGAGCTCGCTGACCCGGTTGTTTCTCCGGCATACACCGTCGGTCTGGAAGGCACTCCGAACGAGCTGAAGCTCAAATACCTCGCTGACAACGAGTTTGCAGGCCTTTCCGGCGCTGAGCTCCGCGAGGCTATCAAAGTGAAGATCCGCGAAAAAGACGATAACCTCGTTGGCAAAATGGCTTCCGAAGGCACCACGCCGCGCCGCCTCACCGACCTGATCGGTTCGCTCTGCGACCTGACCTCCGGTTCCGGCGACAAAGGTACCCCGATCGTCTTTATCCAGGGCTACTTCGATAACTACACCACCGACTAAGCACCTACGGCGCATCGGTCGATGAATCCATGAAGCACAAAACTCCCGTTCATGCAACGGGAGTTTTTCTTTTCCGCTACAACGAAAAAAGGATGAAAGCCGATGGCTTTCATCCTTTTTTTCATTTCATTCACGATAGCTTTACAGACACGTTATTCCGTTACCCAATAAATCGGCTCATACAGACCTGCCGCCGGAATCGTCATAAAGGAGGAGAAATAGTCCTTCACCTTATTGGCAAGCGTGTTGGCTACTTCGATCACAAGAACGTTTTCTCCGGTTTTGACTTTTCCCGAAAGATCAAAGCGGTACGGCTTTGTCAGACGGATACCGAGATCCTCACCGTTGAGGAAAAGACGTGCCGTATTGCCGGCGTTTGTGAGATCAAGCGCGAGCGTTTCGTTCTGCGGCAGATCTTTGGAATCAAACACCGCAGTATAGCGGATCAGACCGGAGAACTCCGGCATACAGTCAAGCGACGTAATGCTGAACAGCTCGTCTGCTTTTACGTTCTCTTTGAGAAGAGTGAAGTTCGTCATATCCTCGCAGGATGCCGTCTCGATTTTAAACGTGAGATCCGCCAAAACGGAGGTGCTCCACGCCTTCTTCGCCGGGAGCTCCGCTTCCGCCGTATCGCCAAAGACGAACAGGCAGGACTGGTTCGGCTCCAGCTTGAGCGAAATCTTGCCGTCTTCCGCTTTTACTGCATAAACGGTATCGTTGAGCAGATCGAGGCAGACGCCGTTTTCGCTCTGTACGCTGTTTAAGGTTACGGTGCAATTCGCAGGATCCCGGAGCGACTCATTCGCGAACATATAGATATCGTTACCGCCGTCAACATAGTGACAGCTTCTGAGGAACTTGCGTTCACCGGTTACGGTAATATCCGCGTCAAGCTTTGTGATCGCATCGCAGAGGACAGTATGATCACCGTCGTAGTATACGACATTTACACCGGCTGCTTCAAATGCAGCGAGTTTTTCTGTCAGATAGTCCGGCATCACCGGCGTTACCGGAACAACAAGCATTTTATAGGTCTCTTTGCCGACTTTCAGCTTGCCGTTTTCCGCTTCTGCGGCAAACAAACGCATCTCTTTGTCGCCAACGACGGTGTCGATCGGCAGAAAATCGAAGTCGATGTTGCGGTCGTACAGAATCTTCGCCGCAGTCTGCATCCGCAGCGCCTCGTTGCCCGTGTTCATCCATTCGAGCTCCGCAGTATAGAGGATTGCGGCATCGGCGATATGCGTACCGCCGTACAACAGGTGCGAAACCTTGTTGCCGTAGGACATCAGGCGGCTGAACGCGTCATACTGCGGATCCTTTCCGTCTGCGCCAAAATGCGGCGGGCAGTCCGGATCCGGGAACAGCGGCGAGAATGCGTGCGGAACAAAGTGGTTCACACCGCGTACCAGGAGATGGTCGAGCAGCCATTTCATATCGCTGCCGCTTTCCGCCCAGCCGTATGCGCCAAACACCTCACACATCGCGCGCTGTTTCATATCCTTTGCGATATGCGCAAGCGACGGTGCGAGTTTGCACAGAACATAGTCAAAGAACTCCGGATCAGCGTTATTGCCATGGGTGCTTGCCGTATGGATATAATCGCTCATACCCGGCATCAGCTGATGCAATACGATATCGATGCCGCTCATATGCTGACCGTCTAACGAACGGAAATAGTGGCCTGCGCCGCTGCCCGTTCTCGAATGGGTGCCCATATCCTCGATGATGTGACCGATGTACTGTACACCGTGTGCCACACACCAGTCGCCGATCTGACGGGTGAAATTTTCGCGGTACAGACGGGTTACCGCGTCCATATATGCCAACCGGAGTTCCGGCGTTTTGCCGCCCATATCGAACCAGATCGCCGAAAGATACGGAAGCGGATCATAGCCGAGCTGTTCTTTCATTTTAACGAAAACCTGCTCACACCACGGATACGCCATACCCGGAAGGCCCAGGCGGTGCTCGTACATGCCCGGATCCGAAGCATGGCTCGAGAACCAGCCGTTCTGGAACTGCGGTTCGTCCGAGAAAAAGCCCTGCAGGGTATTGCCGAAATATTCTTTATAGTGCTCGTAATGCGTTTCGTATACCGCATCGATCAAAACGCGGACCGAATCCGGCGAAAGCAGATCGATATAATACGGCGCACGTTCGTGCTCCTGTGTTTTATAGAAGAAGAATACACGCCACATACCTTCCGGGAGTGTGACCTGTACGAATTTTTCATTGCGGCAGTTCGTGAGATCGATCACGGTATCCAGATCACATACTTCGCCTTCACCGGTGCGTTTATACGCATAGATGCCGAGAATCTGTGCGGTTTCCCGCTCATTTGTCAGCAGCAGCGCATCTTTCACCGGACCGAGAACGTCAACATGGCGCTCGCCAAGATCCCAGCGGCGTTTATCCGGATGGTATTTTTCGATATGACCAACCGCGTGACCGGTCGGAAAGTGGTCGTCGTCCAACACCCATACCTGCATATCGCGCTTTTTCGCTTCGCTCAGGATAAGGTCCATATCACGCCACCAGCCTTCGCCGGCGAATTCCTTATGCGGGCGGCTTTCCACACAGAAAGCGCGGCAGCCGCTGTTATAGATGCGCTCTACCTCCGCCGGAATCGTCTCGTAATGGTCACCGTGCTGCCAGTAAAACGGCAGCATATAGTTTTGCTCGTTGTCATTTAAGACATCCCAAAGCTTCGAATACATCATACCGCCTCCGTTTGAAAAATTACGGTTTTGCTTTCAGAAGTGCTTCCTGCGAGAAGGACGGAATGCGGCCGAGACCGTCCGGGCCGACATTCAGCAGATAGTTTACGCCCATGCTGTTGAGTTTTTCGCGGCGTGCAACGATCTCTTCCGCAGTGATCCAGTTCTGATCGTAATATTTAAAGCCCCAGGAACTGTTGAGCGTGCCTGCAGTCTCGTAAAGACCGTACGGCGAGTATTTGAAGCCGCCAAGGCTGTTCGGATCAACATCTTCAAAGCCTTCCGGGCGTTCGGTCGGATATTCGTTGTCGCCGAGCGAAACGTAGTCATATGCGCCGTTGCCGATACGGGAGTTGATGAGGCAGCCCGGCTGATACTGTTTGACGAGCTGATTGAGTTCAAGGCTCTGCGCCGGTGTGATCGTATGCGGAACGTCAAACCAGATCAGGAGCAGATCGCCGTAGTTTTTGAGGATCTCGGTGACCTGCGGTTTGATCTTCTCTTCAAAGCAGATGTCAAAGTTTTTCTTCGTTTTATCCGGCCAATCCCAGCTGTTGTCCCACGAAACACCCGAGCACGGCTCGCTGTTCGTGTATCCGCCGCCG
>JBGUUS010000153.1:0-10473 GCA_045133675.1 Oscillospiraceae bacterium
TTGCACTGCTCCTGCCTTTGTGTTATAGTGAAATCAAGGAGAAAAGTCCGCGGCGTCGGGCTTTTCCATGTCAAAGAATCAAGGAGGAAATCGCATGAAAACGTATTTGTTCTGCAACGCGCATCTCGATCCGGTGTGGCTGTGGCAATGGGAAAACGGTTTGAGCGAAGCGCTTTCGACCTTCCGTTCGGCGGCGGATCTGCTGGATGAATATCCGGATTTTGTATTCAACCACAACGAATCCCTGCTGTACGAATGGATCGAAGAACACGATCCGGAGCTGTTTGCACGCATCAAGGAAAAGGTAAAAGAAGGACGCTGGGAGATCATCGGCGGCTGGTTTTTGCAGCCGGACTGCAATATTCCAACGGGCGAATCCCTGCTGCGTCAGGCACTCCGCGGCCGTATCTATTTCTACGACAAATTCGAAAAAGTCCCGGTAACGGCGATCAATTTTGACTCGTTCGGTCACGCGCAGGGTCTTGTTCAGATGCTCAAGCAGTGCGGCTATGAATACTACGTCAATATCCGCCCGGGCAAGAATTACTACGATTTTGCGAGCGAGGATTTCATCTGGCGCGGCTACGAAGGCTCGGAGATCATCGCACACCGCTCCGATAAAGGCTACAACTCCGTTCTCGGTAAGGTCATCGACGAACTTCCGGGCTGGATGGAGGAGCGAAAAGACAACGAAACCTCGCTCTATCTCTGGGGTGTCGGCAACCACGGCGGCGGCCCGTCCAGAAAGGATTTAAACGACATCGCCGCGCTCAAGGCAAACGGTGCCGACCTCTTCCACGCAAAACCGGACGAATACTTTGCAACGGTCGACAAAGCGAAGCTCCCGGTCGTGGATCACGGCTTAAACCCGATTATGGAAGGCTGTTATACCTCGATCATCCGCATCAAGCAGCTGCACCGCCGTCTGGAAAACGATCTCGTCATGGTCGAAAAGATGGCGTCGCACGCGGCTCTCGCCGGTGTTTCGACGTATGAGAAAGCAAAACTCGACGAAGCGTGGCGCGATCTTCTGTTCGCAGAGTTCCACGATTCTCTTCCGGGTTCCTGTACACAGCCGGTCGAGGAAGACACCATCCGCATCTTAAACCACGGTCTTGAGATCATGGCACAGCTCAAGATCAAATATTTCCTGGCACTCACCGCAGGTCAGGAGAAGATCAAAGAGCCGAACACCACACCGCTTTTTGTATATAACCCGCACCCGTTTGCTTATACCCAGCCGATCGACGTGGAGTTCACCCTGCCGAAGCAGGAGTGGCACACCGATTTCTCAAACCCGGTCGTCTACCGAAACGGCGAGCGTCTGCCGTCGCAATCGGCAAGAGAATCGGGCAATTTCAATATGGACTGGTGCAAGCGCGTCATTTTTGAAGCGGAGCTTCCGCCGGCTTCGATGAGCCGCTTTGATATCCACTTCGAAATCGTTCCGAAACGTCCGGAACCGACGACGACCGCCGATAAAAAAGCCAAGATCACAATCGAAACCGCGCGCGGTCAGGTCGTTGTCAATGCGCGCAGCGGTCTTGTCGACAGCTATGTGGTTGACGGCAAAGAATACGTCAAACCGGGCGCATTCGCCGTTGACGTGTTCGCCGATTCGTTCAGCTCCTGGGGCGGTCAGCCGGTATTCGACCCGCGCAGTCCGCTCGGCAGATTTGCGCCGATGCCTGCCGGCGAAGCAACCGATTTCTCCGGTGTCAAAGGCGGCATCGTACAGCCGGTTCGCGTAACGGATGAAGGCGAAATAAACGCTGTGATCGAAGCGGATATGCAGTACCATAATTCTAAAATGCTCGTGCGCTATATCGTCAACAAACTCACCGGTATTCTCGAAATGGAGATCCGCGTGTTCTTCGCCGAAAACGAAAAGCGCTTGAAACTGCAGGTTCCGACCACACTCGGCGAAAGCGACTATATCGGACAGACCGTTTTCGGCCGTGAAAAGCTTCTGACCGATATGACCGAATGCGTCTCGCAGTATTGGCAGGCGGTCGCAAACGATGATACCGCCTTTGCGATCATCGACGACGGCGTATACGGCTCCTGCTGTGAAAGCGGCGTTGCCGGAATTACGCTCGTCCGCTCGGCCGGATACGGCGCAGGCGGCATGACCTGGGGTGAACCGTTCCACGATCCGATGTATGTTGCGCGTATGGATCAGGGTGAGCGCCGTTTCCGCTTTATGTTCCCGGTCGGCGAAAAAGACGCTGTTCTCACCGCTGTCGACCGCGAAGCAGCACAGTTTAACCAGCGTGCATACGCACTGGCCTTCTGTCCGTCCGGAAAAGGCGTGATCCCGAAACCGCTCGTTTCGATCGATCAGCCGAACGTCTCGCTCTCCTGCTTCAAACAGAGCGAACGCTGCAAGGATGCATACATCCTTCGCGTATTTGAAGCACAGGGCAAAGACACGGATGTAACGGTCACGCTTCCGATTTTCGGACTCGAAACATCTTTTGCGCTCAGAGCGTTTGAAATCAAGACATTCAAGATCGCAGGCGGCAAGATCGAAGAATGTGATATCCTTGAAGGCTCCGTCCCGCTGAAATAACCTGTATGCAAAAAGGCTTGGTAGCTTCAAACTACCAAGCCTTTTTTACTTCCAAATTTTTAAAATCAAGGGATAAACATCTCAGGTGCGGCATTTGCTCAAAAATCGACACGTCAAACGAAGCCGGCTTTTTGCCGCCGTTATTGCCCACACCATCCAAATGAACATATTCAACCAAGGAATCCTTGAGTGCTTCCATATCGCCTAATTTGGAAACCATACTAAACGATATAACTTTGAGATTTGCGGCATTTGTCATATCCCAAAGCTTCGTCAAAGAATCGTTGCAGAAAATATGAACGCATCTGAGGTTTGAGAACTGCGATAATGCGGACATATCGGATATTTTGGGACATTTGAAAAAATACAGAACCTCCGCAGAGTCTTTGATAAGTGGTACTATATACGCAAATAGCTCCTGGTTGAATCCGTTCAGAAAAATGTTCCTGCCGCCTGTTCTGCGAATTTCCGAATCCAAAGAACACAGATCACGCGTTCCGTACTTTTCGCGATAATCGTTATATATAATGGATTCTTTTTCCGCTTTGGTAGGAGGATCAGTGGCCAAAAGTCTTGTATCATAGTCCAAACAATACAAGGTCGGATCATATTTTTCCAGTTCGTGGTCAAAAGCGGAAATCGGATTTTTCAATGGTCCGCTTTCAAACCATTCCGTATCCGTGATAAGCACTTTTTTGTTTTTCATATGATGCTCCTATCACAGCAGGATTGAATAGATCTCCTCGCCGCCGTTTACGAAAACTTCGAGGATATATTCGTCACGCAGAATCTTAAGATCCCGGATCTCACCCTCATATACAACCGGATCTCTTCCGGTGCGTTCTACGATAAATCCGTTCTCGGTTCTCTGCACCGCCGGGTCGCTTTCGGTCAGCAGATACTGCACTTCTTCAACCGGGTATGCGGTGATACGGCCGTCTTTCACCTTGATCTCGCGCGGAATCGACATGCAGCCGACATTTTTCTCGGCATATCCGCTGTATCTCCATCCCGGGATCCACGTGATCAGCAGACAGCGTCCTTTTTGGTCGCGGAACACCTGTCCGGCATACTGATCCGGACCTTTGTCCATGTTTTCACTGAGCTGCGGTGTGAACACGCCGTCGGTGAGCTCGCCGATCATCACGCGGAAATAGTGCTCGCTGTCGAGCGGACATACCGATGCCGCAAGCAGGCATTTTTCGCCGAACGGCATGATGGACGGACACTCCGTGTATTTTCCGTTTTCCCATTCGCCCGCAATCGAGATAAAATCCCAGTGCAGCAAGTCGTCGCTTTTATATAACAGCAGTCTTGCCAGCTTTTTCTCCGGGTTTCCGGTCGCCATAACGAGGTAGTATGTACCGTCGATGCAGGTTACGGCAGGATCGCGGAAGTCCGGGCCGCCTTCCGGCGGATACGTGGCGATCACCGGGTTACCCTCATATTTTTCAAAATGAATGCCATCCTCCGAAACCGCAACAGCAACGGTGGAAACCGCCGTGATCGCCGCATAGAACAGATACAGCTTATCATCCTTCACGATCGCTGTACCGGACCAGCATCCGCCGGTATCATACGGTGCATCCGGAAAGAGCGCTACGGGCAGTTCCTCCCAGTTCAGAAAATCCTTCGTGCGGGCGTGACCCCAATGCATCGGTTCCTTCCACGGGATCTCGTGATGCGGTGCGTGCTGATAAAAAACGTGGTAATAGCCTTTAAACCAGACCAAGCCGTTCGGATCGTTGACCCAGCCTTGTTTCGGCTGAAAATGGTGTTTGAGCGAAGCCAGATAGTTCATTGTACTCTCCTTTCACCGATCACAACGTCGTAAGAAAATATCACGCTTCCAGTAATCCGCGCACGATCGATGCGATGTGTGCGGCATAGCGGGTGTAGCCTTCTTCGGTGAGGTGACAGCAGTCACAGAAGAAGGACGCCGGTTCATCTTTATAAAGTTCAAAGGCATCGTCGATGATAACGCCTTCTTTTCCGAGCACTTCGATTGCCGCGTCGTTATATCTGCGGATCTCCGCACTGGTGCGCGGCGCCGCCCAGTCCGGATAATCGAGCGGGCTGACCGGCAGTGTCGTCGTAAACACGATCTTCGCATTCGGGAAATAATCGCGCAGACGTCTTGCGATGCGAACGAGACCTCTTTGATACTCTTCGATCGAATTGAGCGACTCCGGATCGTTGTCAAAATGTGCGATATCCCAGTGTCCGTTGTTCCATACGATCGCGTCAACCGCATCCGGATCTTCGAAAAACTTCTTCCATTCCTGCAGGCAGACGTAGGTGTACTGCACATAGCGGCAGTTATCCTCCGGATAATATACGTCGGCAATATCGGCAAGCATTTCTTTTGCGTAACCGCAGTAGCCAAGGCGAATGGAATCGCCGATCAAAAATACCGTCTTTCTTGCATGGTTCGCCATAGGGATCCCTCCTCGATTATTTCGCCGCCGCGCCTTTTTTGAGAATTTTCGGCAGGCGGATGAAAAACAGCGTGGTGGTAACAGCCGCCGCAATAATATCGCTGACCGGCTCGGCTAAAAATACGCCGAACACCTTCATGCTCTCGCCAAAGAACTGCGGCAGGATGAAAATAAGCGGGATCAGCAAAATGATCTTTCGCAGACACGCCATCAGCAAGCTGATCTTCGCCTGTCCGAGCGCCATAAAGCTCTGCTGACAGCTGATCTGGAAGCCGATCGAGAAAATACCCGCCATATATACCGTCATAGCCCAGCCGGTGTATTCGATAAGTGCCGCATCCGCGGTGAACATTCCGGCAAAGATCTGCGGGATGCACATCAAAACGAGCCAGAACAGCGTGCTGTACGCCGTGCAGATACCAAACTGCAGATAAAATGCCTTTTTCACGCGGTCGGCGTTTCCTGCGCCAAAGTTATAGCTGATGATTGGCTGACCGCCCTGACAGATACCCGTAAGCGGCATACTGATGAGCTGGTTTACCGAGGTAATGATCGTCATGGCACCAACGGCGAGGTCGCCGCCGTATCCGGCAAGGCTCGAAGTAAAGCTGATCGACAAAAGACTCTCGGTCGAAAGCATGACGAACGTAGAGATACCGAGTGCCAGGCACGGACCGAAGATTTTCGGGTTCAGCTTCAGATTTTCTTTTTTGAGGCGGATGACCGAGCCTTTTCCCGAAAGGAAGCGGACAACCCAGAATGCGCCGACCGCCTGGCTCAAAACGGTTGCCAATGCGGCGCCTTTTACGCCCATATTCAAGCCGAAAATGAAGATCGGATCGAGCGCAATATTGATAACCGCACCGATCACGGTGGTGAGCATACTGATTTTCGCAAAGCCCTGCGTCGTGATAAACGGGTTCATGCCCATAACGATCAGGACGAATACACTGCCTAAAATGTAGATCTGTGCATAGTCAACCGCATACGGAAGCGTTGCATCGGATGCGCCGAACCAGCGGAGCAGTGTCGGACAAGCGAAATAGAATATCGCCGTGAGGATCACCGCAAAAATCAGCAGGAGCGAAAAGCTGTTGCCGACGATCTTTTCGGCGCGGTCATTGTCCTTTTGACCCATTGCGATCGCGGCACGCGGCGCACCGCCCGCACCAACCAGCATCGCAAATGCGTTGATCAGCATCAGAATCGGCATAAAGAGACCGGCACCGGTAAGTGCCGCCGCGCCAACCTCCGGCATATGTCCGATGAACATGCGGTCAACGATGTTATACAATAAATTGATGATCTGTGCGACAACGGCCGGAATCGCAAGCTTGGCAAGCAATTTGCCGATCCGCTCCGTTCCCATCTGTGTTTGTGCCATACGGATACTCTCCTTTTTAAGACTGTTCTTGGAAATATTATAGCACAGCTGCCAAACAGATAAAAGGAAAATCGCATGAACAATTTGTTGTATTTTCCCGTTTCTTTTGCTACAATGGAAGCAAGAAATCCGTACGAGGAGGAACCGATATGAGTCCGTATTTTAAAATCGAAAACGGCGTTTTAATCTTCAAGCGCCGCTATGAAACGATCCGAATTGAAGCGTGGGGCAAAAACGCACTGCGTGTTCGTGCAACCCAGAATCACAGCTTCACCGCCGAGGATTGGGCGCTGAGCGAACCGGTCAGCGAGACCGCAAATGCATATATGGAATCCCGTCCGACGGATTACGGCTTTGAAATGAAAATCGGCGTTATCGAAAACGGTACGATCCGCGCCGAAATGACCGAAGGCGGCCGTATCCGCTTTTTAAACAGCAAAGGCGAAATCCTGCTTGAAGAACACTATAACGCCATGGGTTACTATGTTGCCTTCAACGGCGAGGACGACTGGATCAACGGTCACCAGTACGGCCGCAAATACCGCACCGCCGGCGGCGACAACTATAAGATCCGTATGCTGTTTAAAGCCGACGACAGCGAGATGATCTTCGGCATGGGACAGTATCAGCAGAAAACGCTGAACCTGAAAGGCACCACGCTGGAGCTCCGCCAAATCAACACGCAGGCGAGCGTTCCGTTCTACGTTTCGAACAAAGGCTACGGCTTTTTGATGAACAATCCGGCAATCGGCCAGGTCTCCTTCGGTACGAACATGACTGAATGGAACTTTGAATCCACCAAACAGATCGACTACTGGGTAACCGCAGGCGATACCCCGGCACAGATCGAAGAACAGTATTCCGCAGTAACTGGCCGCGCACCGATGATGCCGGAATATGCAATGGGTTTCTGGCAGTGCAAACTCCGCTATCAGACGCAGGAAGAGCTCCTCAGCGTTGCGCGCGGCTATTACGAGCGCGGCATCCCGTGCGATATCATCGTAGTCGACTTCTTCCACTGGACGAAGATGGGCGAATGGAAATTCGACCCGCAGTTCTGGCCGGATCCGGAAGGCATGGTTCGTGAACTCAACGAGATGGGCATCCGCCTTGTTGTTTCCGTCTGGCCGACAGTCGATATGCAGAGCGAGAACATGGAATATATGACCGACAACGATATGCTGATCCGCACAAACCGCGGTATGCCTCGCCATTCCGAGTGCATGAATATCGCACAGTTCGCGGATATGACGAATCCGGCCACCCGCGAATTCGTCTGGGATATCATCAAGAAAAACTATCTCGATAAAGGCATTTCGCAGTTTTGGCTGGACGTTGCCGAGCCGGAATTCAACCAGCCGGACCACGATATCTACCGCTACTATAAAGGCGAAGGTCTCGAGGTCGCAAACGCGTATCCGGCGGACTACGCAAAAATGTTCTACGAAGGTATGAAAGCGGCCGGAAGAGACGATATCGTCAGCCTTGTCCGCTGTGCCTGGGCAGGTTCTCAGAAATACGGCGCGCTCGCCTGGTCGGGTGACGTACAGTCGAATTTCTGGACCTTCCGCCGTCAGGTCGTTGCCGGTCTCAATATGGGCATGGCAGGCATTCCGTGGTGGAACGCAGATATCGGCGGCTTCTTCAACGCCAATATCTACGACAAAGCGTTCCACGAGCTTCTGCAGCGCTGGTTTGCTTTCGGCGCTTTCTCGCCGGTTATGCGTCTGCACGGCGACCGCAACCCGCACGATAAACCGATTCTGATCTCCTCGGGCGGTAAGGAATGTGCCGCAACGGGCGCTGACAACGAAGTATGGAGCTACGGCCCGGAGGTCGAAAAAGTCCTTCGCAAGTTTATCGACCTGCGCTACCGCCTGCGCCCGTACATCGCAAATGCAATGCAGCAGGCACACGAAAACGGATCGCCGGTTATGCGCCCGCTGTTCTATAACTTCCCGAACGACAAAGCCGCTTGGAACGTCGATGACGCATACTGCTTCGGTGACGACCTCGTCGTTGCACCGATCTTTGAAGCAGGCGCAGTAACGCGCACCGTCTACCTCCCGGCAGGCACCGCCTGGATCGATGCAAACTCGAAAGTTCGCTACGAAGGCGGCCAGACCGTCACGGTCGACGCACCGATCGACGTCATTCCGGTATTCGTCCGCGAAGGCGCAGACGTATTGGGCGTATTCTGATGCATTTATAAACCGAAAAGCCACCCGGTCGGGTGGCTTTTTTGTTACAGCAATATGTGTTTCAGAGTGTCCGCAAGCTGCTTTGCGGATAAATCCGTTTTATTCTTTCATCCAGCGGTCGAGGAAATCATAGCCTTCTTCGAGTGCCCACATCGGCGGCCGATGTCCTGTTGCGTGATTGATGAATAGAAGTCTTTCATCGTTTTCGCCGTATCCGGTCGCCTTTTTCATCATTTCGCCGCTTTCTTCGGTGTCATAAAGTCCGGCAATCAGGCAAAACGGCTTCGGCGCGGCGAGAATTAATAATTGCGTGTGATCCATTCCGGCGGCAATCAGTTCATCGACCTTTTCACCCCAGTACCAATCATCGCGCCAGTTCGTCTGATCCCAACCCATTCCGAAATCACTCGCCAAAATCACGCGGATGCGCTCGTCGAGACAACCGGTGTAAAACGCCATCTTTCCGCCAAGCGAATGTCCCGCAATACCAATCCGTCCGCTGTCCACGCGTACGTCCTGTTCAAGCAGATCGATCAGCATCCGGGTATCAAAAACGAGCTTGCCCATACCCGTCCATTCCGGATGATCGGCGCGCAGTGCTTTCGCGGCATCCTGCCAGCGCGTGAAATCCTGCTGGTCCTTTTCGCTTTCGATATATGTAAGGTGATACGTATCAGCGCAGATTGCAACATATCCGCGGCGCACAAGGTGCAGCATCATCTCAATCCCTTTATACGCATCCCATACTTTTCCCGTAACCGGGTCAAATCCAAGCATCGCTTCCGGAAAATAAAACGGCACAACGACCGCCGGGGCAGGTGTTTCGATATGCTTCGGAAAAACTATCATAACGCGCTGGCTTTTCCCGTCACCCGTCTGCTGTACATACAGCTCCGCATCGAACTCTTCCTGCGAAATATGACGAATCAGCTCCGCCTCTCTGCGCGGATTCTTTCCGGACGGTTCACCGAGCATATCGAGCCATTTTTGCTTCATTGCACCCACCTCTTTCCTTTTGTTATGGCTTCACTATAGCACAAAGAGCGGCAGTATGCAAGCGTGCGGAGAGATAAAAAAGAACAGCCTCACGGCTGTTCTTTTTGCTTCCTCTTATTTCTTTCTCCAGACCATCTTGTTTACCACACCGGTGTAGCTCTGGATGATCTTGATCACTTTCGTGGAGACGTTTTCGTCGATATAATCCGGAACCGGGATACCGTTGTCACCGTTTTCCACCATCGTAACTGCGGTATTTACCGCCTGTACAAGACCCTTCTCATCAATACCGGCCAGTACAAAGCACGCTTTGTCGAGCGCCTCCGGTCTTTCCGTCGAGGTCCGGATGCATACTGCCGGGAACGGCTTTTCAATACTCGTAAAGAAGCTGCTTTCCTCCGGCAGTGTTCCGCTGTCGGAAACAACTGCATACGCATTCATCTGCAGATTATTGTAATCGTGGAAACCGAGCGGCTCGTGACGGATTACACGGCTGTCCAGCTGGAAATTCGTCTGCTCCAGTCTCTTTCTGCTTCTCGGATGGCACGAGTACAGGATCGGCATATCGTATTTCTCTGCAATCTTGTTGATCGCAGTGAAAAGCGAAAGGAAGTTTTCTTCCGTATCGATGTTTTCTTCTCTGTGCGCAGAAAGCAGAATATATTTCTTCGGTTCAAGGTTTAGCTTTGTAAGAATATCGCTCGCTTCAATCTCAGCAAGGTTTGCGCGCAGGACTTCCGCCATCGGAGAACCCGTAACATACGTTCTCTCTTTCGGCAGTCCGCACTCATGCAGATACTTTCTTGCATGCTCCGAGTAAGCAAGGTTTACATCCGAGATGATATCGACGATTCTTCTGTTCGTCTCCTCCGGCAGACATTC
>JBGUUS010000154.1:0-4775 GCA_045133675.1 Oscillospiraceae bacterium
CAATATGCTCGGTCTGCCGCTCGAGCTGTTCACGCCGATCTTCGCAATGGCGCGCATCGCCGGCTGGAGCGCACACCGCATCGAAGAACTCGTAAACGCAGGCAAGATCATCCGCCCGGCATACCGAAACGTGCAGGACCGCCGTGCGTATGTGGAAATGAACCAGAGATAAAACGGACCCCCGGAAGGAATCTTCCGGGGGTTTTATGCTGTGGGGATCACTCAGCCTTCTCAGCATAAGGCGGAACGAACCGATATTTTCGGATTTCTTTTTTGAAATTCAGAAGACTCATTCCGGAATATGCGCGTGTGTTTTCCGTCACCCGCGTGGGGTATACGCGGTTATCCTCTGCAACGTAATAATAGCCGCTATCTCCAACAGGGATATACGTTCCCCGGCTGGTTCGGTTTGCGAAAAACAGGAAGGTACTGCCTTTTGTTAAAGCTGGCGAAGAAGGTGTGTAGATCGTGTTGCGCTCTACAATGATTTCTTGATGCAGTTCGCCTCGAACTGCATCGTCAACGCGCACGCGATACCTTTCGAAATCAAAGGTGATGGGATATTTGAAGCCCTCATCCCAGCTTTCTGTTCTGACATCCAGTTCTTCAATCACCGTGCCTTCAAAAACGAATTCGCTGTCTTCGTTTACCGTCTGAAATGTCGAAGCGAAAGCCACTGCATTTGATTGATCTTCCGGTAAAACCGGATAGTCCTCCTGTGAAGAAGGCGGCACGTCGGTTCGGATCGCATCCGGATGGGTATATAGAATGGAAAAAAGGAGAACGAACGTCAATGCAGTGCTTAAAACAGAAAAGATATATTTTTGCATACGGTATCAACTCATTTCTTTATCAATGTTTTCCGCATAAAACAAAAAGCACGCAAGCCCTGCGGTTATCGGCTTACGTGCGGTCTGTGCTGAATTTTCGTCTTCCGTTCCATTCGGGAAATGAAAACCGGTGCCGCACGGTGGTTCAAAAAAGTCAGCTTCACCGTTTTCACCTCCCATACTGTTATTTTCATTATAGCAAGCGGGAAAACCCGTGTCAACATACGATAAATATCATTGTCAATTCTCGCTCCTGAGCGACTGCGCCGGCGATACCTTTGCCGCTTTTGCCGCCGGGTATGCGCCGAAGATCACGCCGATCAGAACCGGGAAGAAAAGCGCAAACAAAAGCGCGCCGAAGTCCGCGGCAAACGGCAGACCGAGCAGCAGGCATCCCAGCAGCCCGCACAGCACACCGCCCACTAATCCCGCGGCACCGCCCGCGAGCGAGAGCAAAACCGCCTCCGCCAGAAATTCAAACAGGATCGTCCGTTTCGTCGCGCCGATCGCCTTTTTGATGCCGATTTCGCGCGTGCGCTCGTGCACGGTGACAAGCATCACCGTCATCACCGAAAGGCCCGCAACCAGAAGCGAGATTCCGCCGAGCGCGGACAGGATCAGCGTCACGATCCCGAGCACACCGTTCAGCTGCTCCTTTTGCTGATTGAGGTTCTGCGCCGTATAGCCGCCTTTGCCGAGCGTTTTCATCACCGCGGCGGCGGCTTCCTCCTCATCCGCACCTTCGCAGAGCTTTACAAGGATCTGCGTGATCTCCTGTCCGGCGTTCATCTTCGTCACCGCCGTATACGGCACGTACAAAAAAGACGGCACAACACCGCCCATCAAACCCTGCAAAACCGCACCGCCGGAGCGCACGACACCGATGATCTTCAGTTCCTGCTCACCCAAAGGCGTGTTCACCGCCACGGTTTTTCCGACGATGTTCGTGCGCTTATACTGCTCTTTTGCAAAGCTTTCGTCCACGATGCATACCGCCGCACCGCGTCTTACATCGCCGCGCGAGATCATCCGCCCGTGTAAAAGCTCCATCGAAACGATCGAAGCGGCGTTATCGCCCACACCCCATAAAACGGCGCCCGTCTCCGCTTTCCGGATGCGCAGTGCGGTCATCTTCGTCAAAAGCGGCGTCACCTCCGTGACGAATTCGCTTTCTTCCACCGCTTTGAGCAGCTCTGCCGAAAACGCTTTCGCGCCTTCACCCGCCGATATGCAGAGCCCGCCAAAGCCCATGCTGTCGAGCTCGCGGTTGACCGCCGTTTTTCCGACCTCGCCAATGACCGAAACGATCACCACCGACAGCACGCCGACCGCAATACCCGCGGCGGTTAAAAGTGCGCGCAGGCGCCTGCGCTTTATGTGCCGTATGGCAAACAAAAAGCTGTCTTTCACGCGTTCTCCTTCCATAACACGGCGCTTCCGTCATGCGGCACCGCCGATGCATCCGAAATCACCACTTCTTCTCCGAAAAGTCCGGCCATCACGGCGAGACCTTCGCCGTATTCCTCGCCGCTTACGATATCGCGCCGCACCGCGATCCCGTTTTCATAGAGATAGACGTATTCCACGCCGGCTTCGTCCTGCAAAACCGCTTCATATGGCACAACCGTTGCCGTATCTTCTGCCGTATCGCCGTCTTTCACCGATGCCTTCACCGTATATCCCGGCTTTAATCCGGATGCATCCGTGCAGACCTGCGCGAATACCGCAACCGTCGTGGCAAGGCTCGTGCCCGAGACTGTCTGCTGTGCCGCCGGTGCGATCCGGGTTACCACCGCGCCGTACCGCTTTTCGCCCGTACCGCTTGTGGAAAACACAACGAGATCGCCTTTTTCCACCCGTGCGATCTCCGTTTCCGGAACGGTCAGCTTGATACAGAGATCACCTTCCTGCCCGATGGCATACGCCTCCTGTCCCGGCAAAAGCAGCGCACCGGGAGAAAGCGCACTGCGCAAAAGCACACCGGCGGATTCCGCCGTCACCGTTTCGGGTATCACCGCCGACAAAAGCGACTCGTCGATCCGGATATCGGACACTGCCGCAAGATATTCCTCCGGGATGAGCGACGCCGTTTCGATCAGCGCAAACAGCGCGTCTTTCGTCGCCGCAATATCCACCTTCGCAAGCACATCGCCTGCCTTCACCGCGTCACCCGCCGTATAATACACCTCACCGAGCACGACCGGCATCTCCGGCGCCCAGCTTGTCTGATACGGCTGTTCCACAACGCCGCTCACTCGCGTTTCCTCCGCGGCGGAAATAACAGCCGGGCGCGTGAGCGAAACGCGCACGGTCATATTCTCCGCGCCGATCGGCAGACACAGCAATATTGCGCAGATAAACGCGCTCAATCCCAAAACGATCCCGCTTTTCAAATCAAAACCGACTCCCTTTTCATTCGACTTCCTCTCTATTTTGGCAGAGTTTTCGCGAATTATTACTGCCGATTTTTGTGCAAAAGCAAAACCGTCCACCTTCAAACTGCGAAGCAATAGCACTCGGCGCCAGCCGAATATCACTGCAAAGCAATAGCACTCGGCGACAGCCGAATATCACTGCGTAGCAATATCACTCGGCGACAGCCGAATATCACCGCGTAGCAATATCACTCGGCAACAGCCGAATAAAACTGCCCAAGCGTCCTTTCGGACACTTGGGCAATTATTTTACTCATTTTCTGCCAGAATCGCCGCCTGCGTCTTTTTCGGCAAAGCGGAAAAGATCAGCCGGTGCGACCGATCCGCCATCTCTTTTACGATATCGTCCGGCACCGCTTCGCGGTCCAGCCAGATTGTGTTCCAGTGCACCTTGTTCATATAATATCCGGCGGTGATCCCGTCAAACGTCTGCCGCAGATAGTCGCCGAACTCCGGCTCGCATTTGAGCGAGATGCCCGTCGGTTCGCCGTCCGCGTTCACCATAACGGCGGCAAACAGCTTTCCGCCGACCGTATAGCGGATCCAGTTCCATTCCGCTTTGAAATCCTTTTGCGCACCCGGCTTTTCCATGCAGTACGCATCAAACCACGGATACCGCATCAGACCGTCTCCTTTTTCTTCGACTTTTTCGCTTTTGGCGCGTCCGGACCGACCTCGCAGACCTCTTTCAGCGGGCATTCGCCGCATTTCGGTGCGCGCGCGGTGCAGACGTCGCGGCCAAACAGCACGAGACGGTGACAGAAATCGCCCGATTCGGAGAGATCGAGGATCTTTCTCAGCGCCATCTCCACCTTGACCGGTTCGGTGATGCCGGTGGTCAGACCGAGTCTGCCGCAGATGCGGATACAATGCGTATCAGTGACGACGGAATCCTTGCCGTAAACGTCGCCGACGATCAGATTCGCCGTCTTTCTGCCGACACCCGGCAGGGTGACGAGCTCGTCAATGGAATCCGGAACAACGCCGTCATACCGCTCGATCAGCTCGCGGCACATCGCAATGATATCCTTCGCCTTCATATGATAAAAGCCGCAGGGCTTTACGATTTCTTCCACATCCTCGAGCTTTGCCTCGGCAAACTCCTGCATCGAGCGGTATTTGTCAAACAGCACCTTTGTGACGATATTCACGCGCGCATCGGTGCACTGTGCCGCAAGGCGCACGGAAATCAGCAGTTCATACGCCTTCTCCGGATCAAAATCCAGCGAGCACACCGCATCCGGATAGAGAATTTTCAGCAATTCATGGGCTTTTGCCGCCCGTTCGGTCTTTGTCAAAGCAAATCACTCCTTTTGGTTTTATTATACCATTTTTGTCTGCATTACGCAAGCACCGGCGGACTCAGAGCGCAAAACAAAAAAGGGATGAACCTCGGTTCATCCCTTTTTCTTGCTTTTTTGACTATCGATTAGTCGTTAACATACGGAAGCAGAGCAGCCTGACGTGCACGTTTGATTGCAACGGTCAGCTCGCGCTGATGGTATGCGCA
>JBGUUS010000155.1:0-9024 GCA_045133675.1 Oscillospiraceae bacterium
CATTTAAGTCGTGCACGCTGAGCGGACCGAACAAACTGACAGGTCTACATGAGCGTCCGTTAGCGGAACAAGGCGGGGAAGAGATACATAAGAGGAACCAGCGCCGTGTGAGCGCGTTCCTCTTATGCGAATCTTTACATCCTTTCTTTTCGGAAGAAAGGATGTGCCCTCGCGGCACGAGCGAGTGGGAGAGCGAAATAAGATTGCGGGAAGGTGAAGGTGCGCGCAGAGACCGAAGCGGTGAACAGAGTTTGTGCGAAACCGACCTCATCCGTCACTCACTTCGTTCGTGCCACCTTCCCCATTGGGGAAGGCATGGATCTTTGCGCTTCTTTTGATTTTCCGATAACCGCAATTCGTGTTGCAAACCGCGGGACGTCGAGGACGCCGTCCCCTACAGTATTGATTGGCAGGTTGGATGGAAAACTTTCAATTCTGCACTCACCAAAACAACCGCACAAACCCCAGGCTCCCTTGCGTAAAGGGAGCTGGCATTTGCGAAGCAAATGACTGAGGGATCGCCACGACAACGCACGAACTCTCTGCTTCATCGACCTCATCCGTCTTTCGGCTACGCCGAAATCCACCTTCCCCAAATGGGGAAGGCATTGGTTTGTGCGTTTCTACCGGTTTTGCCGTAATCGCAAATTCGCGATACCAACCGCTGGCGGCCGATGACCGCCCCTACGGTGTTGATCGGCGGGTCTGTGCTGTATATTTGGCTCCCTCCGGGAGGGAGCTGTCAACGAAGTTGACTGAGGGAGAATGCGGCGCACAAACCTCCAATCAACAACGCAGGAGAGGCGTTTCGCCTCCCGAAAACGCTCCACGCACCAAACCACCCACCAAAAAAGGACCGAAGCCTTATCGCTTCGGTCCTTGCCTTTTCATATGATTTCCCGGTGCATCGCAACAAGCTGCTTGCGCGATGATACGCCGAGCTTGCTGTAAATATTCTTGTTGTGGAACTTGAGCGTGTTCTCCGTGATGTTCAAAAGCTCCATGATCTCTTTCGTCCGCTTGCCTTCCGTGTAATATGTATACACCGTGCGCTCGGTATGCGTCAGCGTCTCCACACCGCTTTTGAAGAAAGCGAGCTGTTCTTCCGTGAACGCTGCAGAAACCGCTGCCGGAGACGGTGGCTGCTGTGCTGCCTCGCGGAGCTTTCGCGTCTCCTCCATGATCCGGTTTAACCCGAGCAGGAACGCGCCGGAGATGATATAGGAGATCGAGAGCATCTCAAACGGGATATCGACGAACTGTTCGATCAGCCATACGCCGATATTGATGAAAACGGAGAATGCCAGAAGCACCGTGTAAACCGTGCTCTCCATGCGCTTTTGCGTCGCGGCGCAGACAATCGAGGTGATCATCGCCGAGAAATAGCCAAGCAGATAGAACAGGTATGAGACGTGCCACGGGCCGTACGTTTTAACAAGATGGCCGCAGCCGTCGATGATCTCAAATGAAACTTCCTTATAGTAGATATCGAGGATACCCGGGCTTGCCGCGATGAGGAAAACGGCACCGGCAAGCGCGAGCAAAAGCGGCGGCAGCCATTTGGCATAACGGATCTTTGCCGCGCGCAGGATGATCATCCACATGGCCGCCGGCAGGAAAACCGAGCCGAAATACGAGATGCGGTTCGCCCAGAGCGCCATCTGCAGATCGGTGGAAACCGACAGCATAAAATAGCCGATATTCACCACCGGGATGGAGGAGAACAGCAGCAAAAACCACGGATCCTTTTTCTTTGCGATCCAGTTATAGCCGATGAAAAGCAAAACCGCAAGCACAGCGGCGATGCCGTAAATCGCGGAAATGCGCATCGTTTTTTCGCCGATCGGGCTGCAGCCCGCAAGCAGGAAAATCGGAAGCAAAACGGCAGGTAAACACTGTTTTTTCATGATATGACCCCTTCAAAATGAGAAAACCACCCGTTTTCCCACACTTTTTTCTCAAAAATAAGATACCCCACACTTTTTTATGCCGAAAGTGTGGCGCTTTTTTTCGGGATACCCGCTACAATAAGCTCGTAAGGGTATAACGAAGGAGGGCATAGCCACTTACACCTGATTGGAATACGTATCGGAGTGCCCCGCATCTTTTGCCAAAGATGCTTCTCTGCACCGCGCCAACGAAAAGCAGAGATCGCTCCATATACGTATTCATTCTATCATATTTTCGAAACACCGTCAAGAAAAGGGAGGAGGAAAGTGCCGCGATGAAAAGGCTGACGGCGGTTCTTTTGATTCTTCCGGCTCTGCTTTTTTCCGGATGCACCGTTTCCGGCGATATCCCGCCCGATGCCGAGCTTTCCGGTATCCGCTTTCATCGGGATCATGGCTCGATTTGGGGTGTCCGCCTGACGCTGGATATTGCGCCCGAAGGAATCAAAGAAGTGGGTGTTACAAAAGGCGGAGAATGGGTGGAGCGCGAAAATCTGCCGATCCGGCCGGCGGATTGGAACAAAATCGCGGATGCGGTGGAAAAAATCCGTCCCGCGCTCTTGGCGGTGCGGCAAAAACCGCAGATTTGGCCGTTTTCGCTGTTTGGTAAAGTTCAACGCCTTGACGGCACGGAAACGCGCGAATTGACCCTGATTTTCAAGACGCAAAACGGCGAAGAAGCCGTTTTATATAATTGGCCCGAAAGCGATGCGGCAGACCAGCTCGAAACCCTGCTGGAAGATATCGCTTTCGCCGCCGTAACGGAATAAAAAGGAGGAAACTTTCCATGGGATTATTCGGAAAACTATTTGAAAAGAAAGTCTGCGCCGTTTGCGGCGGAGAGATCGGTCTGTTCGGCAACCGCAAGCTGGAGGACGGCAACCTCTGCAAAAACTGTGCGGCAAAGCTCTCGCCGTTTTTCTCGGAGCGCCGCCAGAGCACGGTTGAACAGATCAAGGAACAGCTCGCATACCGCGAGGCGAACAAAACCGCCGTTGCCGCATTCCGTACAACACGCGCGCTTGGCGACGACGTAAAGCTCCTGCTTGATGAGGATGCGCGCCGCTTTATGGTGACCGATGCGCGCGATCTGATCAAGGAGAACCCGGACGTTCTCGATTTTTCGCAGGTTACCGGCTGCAGGCTGACGATCGATGAAGACGCCGAGGAGGAAATGCGCGAGGACAAGGACGGCAACAGCGTAAGCTATAATCCGAAGCGCTTTTGCTACAGCTATGATTTCACCGTTACGATCAACGTCAACCACCCGTATTTCGATGAGATCGAGTTCAAGCTGAACGATACCGCCGTTGAAACAACCGAAGGCGAGGCGGTTCCGGCGTTTCGCAAGCCGAATCCGGAGCTCAACGGCGATTATGCCGCGTATAAAGAGATGGGCGAGGAGATCAAAGCGATCCTTTTACAGGCGCGCCTTGATGCACGCGAAGAGGCAAAAGCTGCCGCGGCACCGAAAACGGCGGTCATCTGCCCATACTGCGGCGCTTCCACAATGCCGGATGAACGCGGCTGCTGTGAGTGGTGCGGCGGTGCGATCGGCTGATATCCCGTAAAGAAGAACGAAACGCTTTTGACAGGAGGATATATGGGACTGTTTGATTCCTTGAAACGCGCCGTATCACAGAATACGGCAAACCGTGCCGGCGGCGGTATTAACCGCAGCGAGACATTCACCTTCGCGTCGGTTCCGGCTTCTGCGGCCGAGCTTGCCGCATTGCCCGAAGCAAACCTCGATTCGCCGTTTAAAACAACGGCGCTCACCCTTTTGGTGCTCTGCCGCTATGAAGAAGACCCGGCCGCCTGCTTTGCAATGCTCGATTTTTTGAAAGGTCCCGAACCGCTTAATCCGTATCAGAAGCAGTTTTTGACCGAGCGTTTAAAAGGAAAGGCGTATAAGGCGCGTTCCTTCTTTGCCGGTGCATCCCCGGAAAACGGCTATACGCCGGGCACACCGTATACGATCACCGTGCGCGAAAATCCGTATTCGTTCGATAACGAAAACTGGGCGGTGCTCTGGGTGCAAAGTGCCGGTGCGGATAACCTGCGGCAGATCAAGCTGCGCAAAAAGCCATCCACCGGGCAGTGGTTTTTGAATGAGATCCAGTGCCTTTCCGATATCCGCACGCCGGCTTCGGAGGATCCCTGGGCATGAAGGCGGTGTGGTGGATCACAGGCGGTGCGATAGCGCTTGCCGGCATTCTTCTCACCGGCTGTATGCTCCGCAAAAAGCCGGAGAACACGGACGCTATCGACGGCGGTGTGCGCCATTATACCGACGAAAACGCACCGAAAACGGTCGAAAGCTGTGAGATCACCTCGTTTTCCTGCCGGTTTGAAACGGGCTCGCCGGACGAAAACGGTCTTGACCCGCGCGTGCGGCATTATGCGTTCACCGCGCAAAAAAGCGGTGATGCCGTGCTTGTCACGGTGGATGCCGTGACCTTTGACAGCACGGGCGAAAAATACGAGTATCAAGCGCCGCTTTCTTTCCTCGCTGATCTTGACCGGATCGTGAAGGAAAACGACCTCGCCGCACAAAACGGCATCTTTTATTCGGTATCGGGTCTGCCGCCGCTTCTCGGCGCAGCGCTTGATATCACCTGCGCCTCGGGCGAAACGCTGCGCTGTGCAAATAATCAGAGCTGCTTTCTCCCGGATGCGGCAATGCAATCATTGGAATCGCTGTTTTGCAGGTATGCAGAACGGACGGATAAATAACAAGGAGTGTTCATCATGAAAAAAAGTTTGAAACTGTTGGCTTTGGTGCTCGCGTTTGTGTGCATCGCGGTATTCTTCTGTGCCTGCGGCGAAGGCGAACCGGAGCAGGTAACGCTTGTCGGCCAGTGGAACGCCGAAGGCATCGACGACTGCTACTACCTCTTTGAGGCGGACGGCACCGGCGTTTACAAGTACGGCACGTATGAAGGCAAGTTCACCTATGAGGATGACGGCGCAAAGGTAACGCTCACCTATGAAAATGCGACGGAGCCGAACGTGTTCGCTTATACGATCGAAGGCAAAAAGCTGAAAATCGAAGACAGCTTCGGTTCGATCGTCGTTTATGTCCGCAAATAAGCAAAAGCAAAGCATAGCAACCTGAAAAGCGGCCGGTTTTTTCCGCCGCTTTTCGGCGTTATGTTAAGAAAAGAGGGAGACAGATGAAAAAACGGATTCTATGCGCTGTTTTATGCTTGGTACTGCTGCTCGGGCTTTTCCCGGTGTCAGCAGGCGCCGAAACGGTCGTTACGTTTTCTCTGCTTGACGGCTTTATTTATAACGGCGGTATCTTCGACGCGGCGGTGCATGTAAACGGCAATCCGTCCGGCGTCAAATACCAGTGGCAGGTCGATGTTTCGATGGGTGAAGGAAGCTGGGTCGATCTTGAAGACGATTCCTCGCCGTCAAGCGGTTACCACGGCACAAAGACATCGCATTTCCAGCTGATCACAAGCCATCGCGACGGTTCGCTGGAAACCGAAACCGGCTGGAACCGGATTCCGTTTCGCTGTAAGGTCACCGTCGGCTCAAAAACGTATTACAGCGAGCAGTTTACGATGTCCTTTTATAAGACAACCGCCTTCGATGCTCAGATCAAAAAGGGCTTTCAGGAAGGTACACTCGGCATCTCGACGCGCTCGTTTCGCGGTGTGTCGAATCAGAAGGTCGTCTCGGAATCGGGCTTTGACACCGTTTATTCCGGAAAAGCCGTTGCGGGTGAAGCAATCGGGCTTTGGATGGGTGTAAAGGATATCGGTTACAACACCATGCTCTGGCAGTCGGACGCGCGCCTGATCCCGGAGATCGCGGTCACCGAAAGCGGCAAGACCACGCGCTATACCGGAAAACAGGAGAATTTTATCGACTATACGACCTCCACCGTCGGCACAAACGCGGTGAAGATCGAGTATAAGGTCCGCTTAAAGCACGGCGTCAACGACCTCGGCTATTATCAGACCGAGACGATGAACGTTTCGACCTCCGCGCCGAACCTTCTTACCACCGCGATCGCAAAATACGACTGCTCGGTTTTGAAGGAACGGTATAACGAATCGGAAAAGCTCGTAAATGTGCCCAAAAACGCCGAGGTCGGCATCATCGAAAACCTGGGCGGCACATGGTATAAGGTGCTTTATAAAAACCGCATCGGCTATATCCCGGTGTCGGCACTCACCGAAACGCAGATCATCAACAGCGTCCGCGCAAATGTGCGCGATCCGGAGATCGGCAAAACCGCAAGCTTCGGCGCGACAGCCGGCGACAGCCGCTATACGATCCACAGTGTGGATTGGTACGATAAAACCGCCGACCGTTTTTTGATCGCCGGCGATACGTTCCAGAAAGGTCATCAGTACCAGATCGTCGTCTGGCTGCAGGCAAATGCGGGCTATGCCTTCCCGGTGAATATGAACGGCAAACCGGCGCTTTCGGCTTCTGTCAACAACTACGCCGTAACACCGGCCGTTGCGTATGAACAGGACCCGGAGAAGGTCATCGAGCTGCGCTATGATTATCCCGTGCTTTCGGATGTGCACGTCTGCAGTGTAACGCGCGTTGAGGCGGTTGCGCCAACCTGCCTCGGTACGGGCTTTAAGGCGTATTACCACTGCTCCTGCGGCAAAAACTACGAGGACGCCGCCGCAAAGAAACCGATCGCAAACCTCGCAAGCTGGGGCACCGTTGCGGCAAAAGGTCACGGCAGAGGCGTTTGGCGCTATAACAGCACACACCACTATCTGAAATGTCCGGATTGTCTCGAGATCATCCCGGGATCGGACGCACCGCATACGGGCGGCACCGCCACCTGTATGCAAAGAGCGGTCTGCGAAGTCTGCGGCCAGAGCTACGGCGAGATCGGCACGCACGATTGGACGGCATTCTGGGTTTATCAGGATGAATTCGGTCATGCATACGCCTGCAACTGGGACCGCTGCAATGCATACGATACGCGCTATCCGCACGTTCCGGGCCCTGCGGCAACCGAGACGGAGCCGCAGCTCTGCACCGAATGTGCTTATGTTATCGCGCCGGCAAAAAACCACCGGCATAACCTCACAAAGGTTGAGGCAAAGGACGCAACCTGTTTTGACCCGGGCAACACCGAATACTATTCCTGCTCGGGCTGTGCGGATATTTTCAAAGATGAAAAGGGTACGGAAAAATTGGACCGCACAAGCGTGATCACCGCACCGCTCGGCCATATGATCAGCGATGACTGGTGCTATGACGAGGATTTCCACTGGCGCGAATGCACGCGCTGTGCCGCAGCACTCGATGAAACGATGATGGAGCACGGCTTTATCGACGGCACTTGTGCCGACTGCGGCTATCAGGAAGGCGGCGCGGTCAACACCGGCAGCAAAGAACCGCAGAATCCGCAAAACCCGGACGATCCGGACGATCCGGACGAAAAGCCGCAGGATGACGGCAGTGCGCCGGATCTTACGTGGCTGTGGATCGTTTTGGTCTTCGGCGGATGCTTTATTCTGGGCGGCGGCGCGGTGATCGCCTTCTGGCTTATCCGGCGCCAAAAGAAAGGGAACGAAGCGGAATGAAACGGATAATCTGTTTGCTTATGAGTTTTCTGCTCCTGTTTGGGGCGGCTCTTCCGGTCTTTGCGGTGAATAACGTGATCACCAATCTGTATATCTACGGTGTCGATGAACCGGTGATCGGCGAAAAACCGGACTATTCGGTGGTGATCGACTCGCCGATGTTTGAAACTTCATCGAAATACGACGGCAGCCGCAGCAAAAACGGCGTTGTGTGGAGCAGGTCCGAGCCGGGCGATTCCACATCCGCGTATATCATGGAGCCGGGCGTTGATGTGTTTGAATCCGGCTATGTCTATACGTGCAGTGTGGCGGTACAGGCGAAAGCGGACTACATTTTCGATGTGTTTGAACGCCTTGTCGGTCAGATCAACGGTCAAAACGCGGATGTTTCGCGCATTGACGGAAACGATGCACAGACCTGCTCGGTGAGCCTTGCGTTCACCCCGCAGAAAAAGATCATTACGAAGATCGAAATCGTCTCGCTGGAAAAACCGACTGTCGGCGCAAGACCGGATTTTTCCGCCGAGGTAAAAACCGAAGGCTGTGTGATCGACAGCATCTCGTGGATGGATCTTTCCGCCGATCTGGAGATGGGCAAAAACGATACGTTCAAAAAAGGCAGAACCTACCGCGTTTCGGTTATGGTAAGCGCGAAAGAGAACTATCGGTTCGGCGCCAATCTCGGCTATGTGATCGTTTCCACGATCGGCGGCGAAGAAACCTATAACCGCGAGGAAAACGGCGGAATGCTCGTGGAAGGCGAGTGGGAACCGGGTGCACACGTCTGCGCCCCGGTCAAAGTGGATGCGGTCAAAGCGACCTGCACAACTGCGGGCAAAAAGGCGTATTACGCCTGCGCCTGCGGCAAAAATTACGAAGATGCGGCGGGCGCAAAACCGATCACTGCGCTTTCCGCCTGGGGTATAACGGCAAAAGCACCGCACACACCGGGTGATGCACCGACCGAGAGCAAGCCACAGACCTGCACGGTTTGCGGTGCGATTCTCGCTCCGGCAAAAAATCACACCCATGATCTTTCGCTGATGCCGCGCGTCAGCGAGACCTGTGTTGACGAAGGCGTATACGAACACTATTACTGCAGCGGCTGCGGTGGCTTTTACCGCGATAAAGAGGCAAAAGAAGCGCTAACCGCCGAAGAAATCACGATTCCGCCGCACGGCCATTCCGGCAACGGTGAATGGAGCTTCGATGAGGATGCACACTGGTTTACCTGCATCGAATGCGGCGGTACGTTTGATGATTCCTTTGCCGGACACGACTATAACCCGGATACGCATATCTGCACGATCTGCGGCTATGAAGAAAGCGGCGAAGCATCCGCGCAGACCGACGGTTCGGACGGCGGCGAAAATGACCCGTTCAGCAAAACGCTTGCCTGGGCGCTTCCGGCTGTTGCGATCGTTGGCGGCGGTGCGGCGGGTGCATCTTTCTTCCTTGACAAACGAAAATCGAAATAAGGAGTGTGTGGAAAAATGAAACGTTTG
>JBGUUS010000156.1:0-6208 GCA_045133675.1 Oscillospiraceae bacterium
AACAATCGCACAAACCCAGGCTCCCTTGCGTAAAGGGAGCTGCTGAGCGAATGCGAAGCTGAGGGATCGCCACGTTCACGCACAGACTCTCTGCTTCATCGACCTCATCCGTCACTCACTTCGTTCGTGCCACCTTCAGCACAAGGCACGCCCTGCGGGTGCCCAATGGGGAAGGCTTGCGGCGGTTTGTGCGTTTCTTTCGGTTTTCCGTAACCGCAAATCCGTGCTACCAACCGCGGGACGTCGAGGACGCCGTCCCCTACTGTGTTGATTGGCGGGTCTGTGTGTAGGCTTTCAAATTTCTGTACTTACTAAAATAAACATACGAACCGATAACCCTTCTCCTTTGGAGAAGGTGGATTTTTGCGAAGCAAAAAGACGGAAGAGGACGTTCCACGCACAAACTGAAAGAAACACACCAAAGGCTCCTTCGGGAGCCTTTTCGTTTTCCTTAATATATGCGAAAAACCTTGCATCTTCCCTGCAAAAATGGTATAGTGTAAGTTGGTTTAGTATTTGAATATACTACCGCGTCAAACCGCACATTTTATCCTTCGAAACGAGGTTTCCTATATGATCGACACCCATATCCTGCCGTCGGGTTACCGCCCGACGCTCAACCTGATCGACACCCAGATCGCCGTCAAAACCGTAAAAGACACCTTCGAGCGCCGGCTGGCCAATAACCTTTCGCTCACCCGTGTCTCCGCGCCGCTTTTCGTCCGCTCGGACTCCGGCTTGAACGACGACCTCTCCGGCACCGAGCGCGCCGTCTCCTTTGACGTTCCGGCGTGCAATGCCGACTATCAGATCGTGCACTCTCTCGCAAAATGGAAGCGCATGGCGCTCAAAGAATACGGCTTTGAGCCGCACACCGGCCTTTACACCGATATGAACGCGATCCGCCGCGACGAAGACCTCGATTGCCTGCATTCGATCTACGTCGACCAGTGGGACTGGGAAAAGATCATCCTGCCGTCCGAGCGCAGTCTTTCGACCATGATCGACGCCGTACAGTGCATCGTTGCCGCACTCGTGGAAAGCGAAGCGGCGCTCTGCGCACAGTTCCCGCAGATCAAACCGTTCCTCTGCCCGGATCTCTACGTCGTCTCCACGCAGGAGCTCGCCGACCGCTGGCCGAATCTCACCGCAAAAGAGCGCGAGGACGCGATCTGCCGCGAGAAAAAGACCGTTTTCTTAACCGGCATCGGCGATAAGCTCACCACCGGCGAGCCGCACGACAAACGCGCACCGGACTATGACGACTGGCACAAAAACGGCGACCTGCTCATCTGGTATCCGGTGTTAAACCGCGCGATCGAGGTAAGCTCCATGGGTATCCGCGTCGACGCACCGACCATGCGCGAACAGCTCAAAAAAGCAAACTGCGAGCACCGCTCTTCGCTCCCGTTCCACAAAGCGCTGCTCGGCGGCGAACTGCCGCAGACGATGGGCGGCGGTATCGGACAGTCGCGCATCTGTATGCTGCTTTTGCAGAAAGCGCATATCGGCGAGGTGCAGTCCTCCGTCTGGCCGGACGACGTACGCGAAGCGTACAAGAGCGCCGGCGTCACATTGCTGTAACAATCCACCCGTTCAATAGAAAAAAGGAGTTCCGACAATGGCTTTTGATTTTAACAATTTCGGTTCTATGGTCTTTACGGATGAAGAAATGAAGCGCCGTATGCCAAAAGCGGTATACGCTTCGCTCAAGCGCTCGATCGATATGGGCTTGGCGCTCGACCCGGCAATCGCCGACGACGTTGCCGAGGCCATGATGCAGTGGGCAATCGAAAAAGGTGCAACCCACTATACCCATTGGTTCCAGCCGATGAACAACATCACCGCCGGCAAACACGACAGCTTCCTCTCGATCGGAAAAGACGGAAAGACCTTCCTTCGCTTCTCCGGCAAAGAGCTCATCAAAGGCGAATCCGACGCATCCAGCTTCCCGAACGGCGGCCTGCGCAACACGTTTGAGGCGCGCGGCTACACCACGTGGGACTGCACCTCGCCGGTTTTCGTCCGCGAAGGCACGCTCTATATCCCGACAGCGTTTTGCTCCTATACGGGTGAAGCACTCGACACCAAAACGCCGCTTCTGCGCTCGATGTCCGTCATCTCCGAGCAGGCAACGCGCTTTTTGCGCCTGTTCGGCAACAAGACCGCGACGCGCGTTACCGCAACCATCGGCGCGGAACAGGAATACTTCCTCATCGACCGCGCGCTCTATGAAAAACGCCTCGACTTAAAGATCTGCGGCCGCACGCTTTTCGGCGCAAAACCGCCGAAAGGTCAGGAGATGGAGGACCATTACTTCGGCCGTATCCGCCTGCGCGTTGCCGCATTCATGAAAGAGCTCGACGAAGCGCTCTGGAGCCTTGGCGTTACCGCAAAAACGAAGCATAACGAAGCCGCACCGGCTCAGCACGAGCTCGCGCCGATCTTCGATACCGTCAATATCGCCGCCGACCACAACCAGCTCACGATGGAAACGATGCGCGTGGTCGCAAAGAAAAACAACCTCGCCTGCCTCCTGCACGAAAAACCGTTTGCGGGTGTAAACGGCTCCGGCAAGCACAACAACTGGTCGCTTTCGGCAAACGACGGAACAAACCTGCTCGACCCGGGCAAAAACCCGTATGAGAATATGCAGTTCCTCGTTCTGCTCTGCGCCGTTCTCAGCGCCGTTGACCGCCATGCCGACCTGCTGCGTATGTCCGCGGCCGTTGCCGGAAACGATCACCGCCTCGGCGCTTCCGAAGCACCGCCGGCGATCATCTCGGTTTTCCTTGGCGAACAGCTCACGAACGTGCTCCGTGATCTTGCCTGCGGCGCCGCTCCGAGTTTGAATGCCGCCGAAAATCTCGACACGGGCGTTCCGACGATCCCGCCGCTCAAGCGCGACGATTCCGACCGCAACCGCACCTCGCCGTTTGCCTTCACCGGCAATAAGTTTGAGTTCCGTATGGTCGGCTCCTCCGCCTCCATCGCCGCGGCAAACTACGTGCTGAACACCATCGTTGCCGAAAGCCTCGACGAAGTCTGCACCCGTCTGGAAAACAGCCACGACTTTGACGCAGAGGTCCGCGCCATCCTGCACGACACGATGGCGGAACACGGCCGCATCATCTTCAACGGCAACAACTATACCGACGAATGGGTCAAAGAGGCCGAAAGACGCGGTCTGCCGAACCTGCGCGATACCGTTGCCGCATCCGGTGCGATCGTCTCGCCGGCAAGCGTGGACGTGCTCAACAAATACCACATCCTCACGCCGGTTGAGTGTGAGGCGCGCTATGAGATCATGCTCGAAAACTACACGAAGGTCATCCGCATTGAAGCCTCCACCATGCTCGAGATGGCACAGCGCGAGATCCTTCCGGCAGCTGTCCGCGCCGCAGCCGAAGCCTCCAACGCTGTTGTTGCAATGAACGCTTCGGGTGTTGCAAGCCGCCGTGTGCCGAAGCTTGCGCAGCTCCTCACCACCTGCTGCGACGATATCGCCGATGCGATCGACGCACTCACCGATGCGCTGATGAACGAGCCGACCTCGCTTTCGACACTCGGTCACGCCGAGTATGCGCGCGATACGCTCCGTCCGCTGATGGATGCGCTTCGCACCGCGGCCGATACCGCCGAAGGTCACGTTGCAAAAGACAGCTGGCCGATGCCGAGCTATACCGACCTCATCCACAGGGTATAAGCCGATGACCGCCGCTCTGATTCTCTCGGGCGGAACGGGTTCCCGCATGGGTGCCGCTGTCCCGAAACAGTTTCTCGAATTAAAAGGAAAACCGATCCTGCTTCGCACCGTCGAACAGTTTTTATCCCACCCGGATATCGACACCGTCTGTGTGGTAAGCGGCGCGGATTTCCTCGACTATACAAACGACCTACTCCAAACGCTTAAAACGGACAAGCCGCTTTTCTGTGTTACCGGCGGTGCCGACCGCCGCGATTCTTCAAAAAACGGTCTGGAGGCACTTGCCGCGTGTGAAAATGCACCCGACATCGTGCTCATCCACGATGCGGCGCGTCCGCTTGTACCGCATGCGGTGATCACAAACTGCATCGAAGGCGCAAAAACGCACGGTGCCTGCACCGCGGCGATCCCGTCGCAGGATACGATCGCGGTTGCGGATAACGGCATGATCGCCGATATTCCGCCGCGTGCAGCTCTCTTTGCCGTGCAAACCCCGCAGGCGTTTGCCTTTGACCTCATCTTAAAGGCGCACCGCGCGCTGCCTTCAAGCGTTCCGGTGACCGATGATACCGCCGTCGTGCGATATTTCGGCACCCCGGTTGCCCTTGCAAAAGGCGATAAGCGAAGCCTTAAAATTACAACACAGGAGGATCTCGTTTTCGCCGAATCCCTCCTGTAACCTTTGTCAAAAAGAAAGGATGTTTCCCATGCTCAACACAACCGTTACTCTCAAAAACGGCGTTATTATGCCGGTTCTGGGTGCAGGCACCTGGCAGATCAAAAACGACGAGGCATACCGCGTCGTCAAAGAAGCACTGGAAGCGGGCTATCGCCTGATCGATACCGCAAACGGCTACGGCAACGAAGAAGGTGTCGGCCGCGCTATCCGCGAAAGCGGCATCGCACGCGAAGAGATCTTCGTCACCAGCAAGCTCCCGGCGGAGATCAAAGGCTATGACGAAACGATGGCTTCTTTCAACTCCACGATGGAAAAACTCGGTCTTGATTATCTCGACCTCTATCTGATCCACGCGCCGTGGCCGTGGGAAGATATGGGCGGCGACTATACCGAAGGCAATATCGCAAGCTGGAAAGCGATGGAGGAGCTCTATAACGCGGGCCGCATCCGCGCGATCGGCATTTCGAACTTCCAGCCGCACAACATCGAGCCGCTTCTCAAAAACTGCACCGTTGTTCCGCACGTCAACCAGATCTCCTACTATGTCGGCCATATTCAGCGCGCCTGCACCGAATACTGCCTCGAAAAAGGCATTCTCGTTGAGTCGTATGCACCGCTTGCAACGGGCGCTGTATTCAAGCAGGAGCTCGTTCACACCCTCGCTGCGAAAAACAACGTCACCGCGGCACAGCTCTGCATCCGCTACTGCCTGCAGAAAGGCCGTGTAACCATCCCGAAATCCACCCATAAGGAGCGCCTGATCGAAAACGCGAATCTCGGCTTCGTCATCCCGGCGGAGGATATGGCGGCACTCGACGCGCTTGATACCGAAAACTGATGAAAAAATTTCTTGCACTTCTCTTAGCATTTCTGCTTCTTTTCGCGCTCCCGGTTTCCGCCGCGGAGTTTGACAAAAACATCACCGCCCGTTCCTATTATATCGTCGACCTCGTAACCGGCCGCACGCTCGCTTCGCAGGATGCCGAAACCGCATACGAACCGGCTTCGCTCACGAAGATCATGACCGCGCTTGTTACGCTTGAAAACTGCGCCGATCCGGAAAACACGATCGTCACGATCCCGGATACCAAGCTCTTTGCGGAGGTATACGCCGACAACGGCGTGCATATCAGCCTCAAAAAAGGCGAGGAAATCTCCGTAAAAGACCTGCTCTATGCCACCATGCTGCCGAGCGCGTGCGACGCGGCAACGGCGCTTGCGTGGTTCATCGGCGGCGAAAACACGCAGAATTTCTACGATATGATGAATGCCCGCGCCGAAGAACTCGGCCTGACCGCAACGCATTTTGAGAATGCACACGGCCTGACCGCCGACGGTCACACCTCTTCGGCACGTGATATGGCAATTCTGGCGCAGGAGGCGCTCAAAAACGAAGATTTCGCAAAGATCGTCTCCACGTATAAGTACACGATCCCAGCCAATAATAAGAGTGATAAGCGCAACATCCGTTCCACGATCCAGCTGATGAACCCGACCGGCCCATATTATTTTGAGGGCGCATCGGGCGTTAAAACCGGCTTTACCTACGGTGCCGGCCGCTGTCTGATCACAACGGCGGCGCGCGAGGATGAGCGCTATCTCACCGTTATCATGGGTTCGGCATACGTTCCGGATAACCGCGCGTTCCCGGACACGGTCGAAGCGCTCAACTGGTCGTTTGACACGTTTGCTGTGGAGTCCGCCGTCTGTGATACCCCGGCGGTTCCGATCGTTCACGGTGTTGAAAAGGAAGTTCTTCCGGCTTTCAAAACCAATATTTCCGCGCCGATCGCATCGGACGAGAGCCTCACGGTATCGTACAC
>JBGUUS010000157.1:0-9237 GCA_045133675.1 Oscillospiraceae bacterium
ATTGGTTTCCGTTTCGTTATAGAACCACTTACCGTCAGCAAACTCGTAAACGCCGCCTTCCTGCGCACACGGAACAAAAGCGGAAACATCGACCGAAATCATCGTTCCGTCTTCCTGTTCACACACGGCAAGCCTTCCTTCAATACGGTCAATACTCAGCATATCATCAGCCCTTTTCCGTTGTAAAGGTGTATTTTCCGTCTTTCACAGTTACAACAATCGTTCCCTGAATATCCGTGCGGTACATCGTGTCTTTCTTATCTTTGACGAGTTTTTCGGTTTCGTCGTGCGGGTGACCGTACTCGTTATCGACACCGCAAAGTACGATCGCATAGACCGGACTTACTTTATCATAGAACTCTTCACAGCTGGAAGTGGAACTGCCGTGATGGCCGAGTTTGAGTACATCGGCATCGAGATATGCACCTGCTGCTATCAGATCACGCTCTGCTTCTTTCTCCATATCACCGGTGAAAAGGAAGCTGGCATCACCGTAATCAAAACGGGCAACAACAGAGGTATCATTGAGATCATCGTAGCTCATAACCGGGCCAAGAATCGTGAGCGTTCCGTTTCCAAACGTATATTTCGCGCCGATCTGTGCTGTTGTGGATTTCGCACCGGTGCTTTTGATCGCTTTCAAAAGATCCGTATACGTTTTCGTCGTCGGAACAACGCTCTTTTTCATCTTCGGCATAACGACTTCTGCGGTTTCGATCTCTTTGATTACAACATCCAGTCCGCCGATATGATCGGAATGTGCGTGTGTACCGATTGCCAGATCAAGCTTATCGACTCCCACTCTTTCAAGATACTGCGTTACAACTTTTCCCTTATCGTTTTCTCCGGCGTCAATCAGGATATCGTATCCGTCCGAACGAATGAGGATGCTGTCGCCCTGTCCTACGTCGATGAAATGCACCTCAAAATCCGCATCATTCGGGATATTGAGCTGTTCCTCGCCGTTGATCTGCTGATTGATCGTATCAAGGAAGCGATCAAACTCTTTAAAAATGCCAAGTCCCAGCCAACCGTCGATCGCGCGGAGAATGAAAAATGCGATAAATACGGCGATCATAACGGAACTGGAAATTGCTATTTTCTTCTGTGATTTTTTTGCCACGTTGTTTTCCCTTTCTGACTCTTCGCTGTCTGCTGCGGACGTTTTGCATCATCCGGAATCAAACAATCCGGACCGCTGCCGATCAGATCGCGGCGACCTGCTTTAAGAAGTGCCTTGCGAACGATCTCGCGATTTTCCGGTTTGTAGTACTGGAGCAAAGCGCGCTGCATGGTTTTTTCTTCCGTTGTTTTCGGGACGTAAACTGCCTCGCCGCTGATCGGATCAATACCGGTATGATACATACAAGTCGCCACAGTACCCGGCGTCGGATAGAAATCCTGTACCTGATCCGGATGAATGTGTGCCTCTTTCAAAAACTTTGCCAATTCAATTGCATCGTTCAGCGTACTTCCCGGATGAGAGGACATCAGGTACGGAACGAGATACTGCTCTTTTCCAAGCTGTTTCGTTTCTTCCGCATACATTTTCTGAAAACGCCGATATGCCTCAATATGCGGTTTTCCCATCTTATCAAGAACCGCATTGCTGCAATGCTCCGGCGCAACACGCAGCTGGCCGCTTACGTGATGCCGCACGAGTTCTTTAAAAAATGTGTCATCCGGATCCTCAAGCATATAGTCATAGCGAATACCCGAACGGATAAACACTTTCTTGATTCCTTTGATCGAACGCAGCGAACGAAGCAGATCGAGATAATCGCTGTGGTCCGCTTTCAAAGCCGGACAAGGCTTTGGAGCAAGACATTTCCGCTCTTTACACAATCCGTGTTCCAGCTGTTTATCACAGGAAGTGCGTCGGAAATTTGCAGTCGGACCGCCCACGTCGCTGATATAACCTTTAAAGTTCGGATTATCAAGAAAACTTTTCGCTTCCCGGATGACCGATTCTTTGCTGCGGACAGTAACTTTACGGCCCTGATGGAATGCGATCGAACAGAAATTGCAGGCACCGAAACAACCGCGGTTGTGCGTGATCGAAAACTCCACCTCTTTGATTGCCGGAACGCCGCCTTCCGATTCATAAACCGGATGATATGTACGCATATACGGCAATTCGTATACGCGGTCGAGTTCTTCCGTAGTCAGCGCGAACATCGGCGGATTCTGCACGAGCATTTTATCACCGTGACGCTGGATAATCGTTTTCCCGCGAACTTCATCCTGCTCCGCCATTTGAATGCGCGAAGCTTTTGCATATGCCTTCTTGTCATTCTGAACCATATGGAGATCCGGGCATTGCGCCGCACCCCAAGGTGTGTTGACCGGATCAGTGAGATAACACGTTCCCCGGATATCAGTGAGCGCTTCGATCGGTTCACCACTCGCAAGACGGTGAACAATCTCTGCGGTTTGTTTTTCACCCATGCCGTAAGACAGGAGATCTGCGCCGCTTTCCAAAAGAATTGACGGGCGTACCGTATCATCCCAATAGTCGTAGTGCGCAAAACGGCGAAGCGAAGCTTCCAGACCGCCGATTACGATCGGTACATCCGGATACGCTTCACGGATAAGCTGACAGTATGTAATCAGTGCACGGTCCGGTCTGCGGCCGGCTTTTCCGCCTGCGGTATACGCATCGTCACTGCGTTTGCGTTTTGCAACCGTATAATGCGCCACCATAGAGTCGATATTTCCGGAAGAAACCATAAATGCGTACTTCGGCCGTCCAAGTTTCATCATATCGTTGGCGTTTTTCCAACCGGGCTGCGCAATAATGCCGACAGTATATCCCTCCGCTTCAATCACGCGGGAAATGATCGCGGTACCGAAAGTCGGATGATCGACATAACTGTCTCCGGTTACACAAATAAAGTCCAGCTGTTCAATTCCGCGCCGATGCATATCCTTTTTGGAAATCGGCAGAAAATCATTCATGTGCAGCCTCCCCGGATGCAGAAGCATCCTCATTCATACGCATCTCGATCCATTGCTGACGGGTAATCAAAACCTGACGCGGTTTGCTTCCGTCCGGCGGACCGACAATTCCCTTTTCCTCCATCTCGTCAACCAGACGAGCCGCTCTTGCATAACCGACACGCAGTTTTCTCTGCAGGAACGAAGTAGACGCTTGTCCTGCTTCAACTACACACTGAATTGCTTCACCCAGAAGTGCATCAACTTCATCGAAACCGCCTCCGCTATTATCGGAAGAACCACCTTTCGATTTTTCGGCAACAGCCTGTTTTTCGATCTCTTCAAGGATCTTATCGTCATACGAAGCAGATTCCTTATTTTTAACGAAAGAAACAACCTGCTCTACTTCTTTATCACTTACATAACAGCCCTGAACGCGTTTCGGTTTCGGCATACCGACCGGCGAGAACAACATATCACCTTTACCAAGCAGCTTCTCGGCTCCGCCGCTGTCCAGAATCGTGCGCGAGTCGATCTGCGAAGAAACCGCAAATGCAATACGCGACGGTACGTTCGCCTTGATCAGACCGGTTACAACATCGACCGACGGACGCTGTGTTGCGATAATAAGGTGCATGCCTGCTGCACGCGCCATCTGTGCCAGACGGCAGATCGAGTCCTCAACCTCTGTCGGTGCCGCCATCATCAGGTCGGAAAGCTCGTCAATGATGATAACAACCTGCGGCATTTTTTCCATATTGCCGCGTTCTTCAGCGAGATTGTTATAACCCTCCAGATCACGGACATTGTTTTCCGCAAACAGCGCATAGCGTTTCATCATTTCCGTAACAGCCCATCCGAGTGCGCCGGCCGCTTTACGCGGATCGGTTACAACCGGAACAAGCAGGTGCGGAATGCCGTTATATACACCAAGCTCAACTACTTTCGGGTCAATCATCAGGAAACGGACTTCCGACGGAGCTGCTTTATAGAGCAAGCTGATAATGATCGAGTTGATGCAGACGGATTTACCGGAACCGGTTGCACCTGCAATCAGCATATGCGGCATTTTGCCAATATCCGCAATTACGCAGTTACCCGCAATATCACGGCCGAGCGCTACGGAAAGCTTACTCTTTGCGTGATCGAAATCTGCGGTATCGATAATCTCACGCATCGTAACCATATCGGTCTGTCTGTTCGGCACTTCGATGCCAACTGCCGGTTTGCCCGGAATCGGCGCTTCGATACGAACGCCGGATGCTGCGAGATTCATCGCGATATCATCGGCAAGGCCGGTGATACGGCTGATCTTAACACCGGCGGACGGCTGCAGCTCATAACGGGTAACAGACGGACCGCGGCTGATATTCAGAATTTTAACATGTACACCGAAGCTGTCGAGCGTTTCGACAAGACGCTGTGCGTTGCGGTTCTGCTCACTGCTGACATCGACATTTCCGGTCGATTTCGGCGCGCGAAGCAAACCGATCGGCGGATAGACATACGTCTCCTTCGGCTTTTCAGGCATATCCAGCTTGGATTGTCCGTTTTCTTCAATCAAAGTTTCCGCCTTCTGATTATTTGCGTTAGCTGCAAAGGCCTTTTCGACGAGTTCCTGTGCCGCTTTGTGTTCCGGCGTTTCCAGTTCCTCCTCATCGATGATTTCGAAATCTTCAATCGGAATCTCTTCAAAAGCTGTTTCTTCCGGCATTGGCGGTTCTTCAGTCGGCATCGGGATCTCTTCCTGCATTTCCGGTACGGCCGGCGCATTTTCAGCAACGGAATCCGGCGCTTCCACTTCGCCGATCACGCTGATAGCCGGAGGCGGTACCGCTTCTTCCGTTTTTTTGCGCTGTGCGCGCGCTTCTTTTGCAGCGCGGATTTCTTCCTCCGCACGTGCTTTTTCTGCTTCAAGCAATTCCTGAATTGCCGGTTTTGGTGCCGGCTCTTTTTCTTTTTTCGGTTTTGCTTCCGGACCGAGATCTACGTTGATATTGAATTTCTTCTCTTCTTCCTCGTCCTCTTCGTCGTCCTGTTCTTCGCGTCTTGCAATATACGCCTCTTCCATACGTTTAACCGGTTTTGCAACACTTCGGAACAAACCGATCAGCGTACTTCCGGTCAAAAGCATGACGAACGCAAACAAAACGAGCGCAATAATAATGATTGCGCCAACTCTTCCGCAAGCGGCATAAAGCGGCCAGCCGAGAATTGCACTGATCATGCCGCCGCCAAGCAGACCGACTGCATCGTCATACAGGTTCGTCAATACATTGAAAAAATCCGTTCCGGAATACGGAACTGTCTGGCACATTTCAATCAGTGCACTGATCAAAAGCACAAGCGCGCTAACCTGCCAGACGCGATTGCGGATCTCTTTGGTCGGTCGATCCAGCGTTTCCATAACAGCAACGTAGATAATGGAAGCCGGAACTGCAATGAAAGCCAGACCGCAAAGACCAAACAGGAAATTATGGCACCAAAGCCATACGTTTGTTCCCGGGATAATCGCGATTGCAGTAAGAAGAATACCAACAGCAAATAAGATGACTGCTGTCATCTGCCGTTTGCTGCGATTCACTTTTTCAGCCGTCTTTTTCGAAACCGGTCGTTTCGATGCCGGTTTCTTCGTTGTCTTTTTGCTGCTTGCTGCAGACTTCCGTTTTTTCTGCGCCATGTTCTTCCGTCCTTTATGTCATAAACTTTACGCTTTCGGCAGCATTTTACCGATCGCGTCGTGATAATACAAGTAATTATTAAGATCCGTCGTAATAATACGGTCAATCAAAAAACCGCCGGAAAGATTGCGCCCGTAAAACAAAACGCCGTCTTTTACGCAATATTCCGGTACCTGTACCGGCGTGTAAAAAATCTCACCGTGATCAACGATCGTGTGCAGGAGCATCGTCTGCCGCCTCCCGTTCTTCGATCATTTTATACAGGCATTCAACCGCTTCGGAAAGAGTGCCAAGCTGATCAATTAAACCTTCCGCAACGGCATCTTCTCCGTTTAAAACGGTGCCGACATCCATCACAAGTTCACCGGTCGTCATCATCAGTTCGCGAAACCGCTCTTTGCTGATTTTCGTATTTTCCGTTACAAAACGAATGATGCGATCCTGCATCTTCTCAAAATACGACAGCGTCTGCGGTACACCCAAAACCAGCCCATTCATCCGCACCGGATGAATCGTCATTGTAGCCGACGGAACAATAAATGATTTCTTTGCACTTACCGCCAACGGAACACCGATCGAATGACCGCCGCCCAAAACAATAGAAACCGTCGGTTTCGACATTCCGGCAATCAGTTCCGCAATCGCAAGTCCGGCTTCCACATCGCCGCCGACTGTGTTGATCAGAATGATCAGGCCTTTGATATCCCGATCCTGTTCAATTGCAACCAGCAGCGGCAAAACATGCTCGTATTTTGTGGCCTTATTTTGAGACGGCAGGATATAGTGTCCTTCGATCTGCCCGATTACCGTAAGGCAGTGTATCATATGCCGGCCGTACGTTGTAACCGAACCTGTCTGCAGGATGGATTGTATATCGTCGGAAACTTGCTGCTCCGCTCCTTCCGCTTTCTCGCGGATCTCTTCGTTTTCGTTCATTCGCCGTTCGCCTCTTCCTTTTTTGGAAGCAGTATTTCCGCAAACAAGCGGACTATACGGCAAAATACGAATGTTCTTTAACTTATATATTATACCAGTTTCCGCGGTAATGTCAAACCCGCATTCCGGCAGTCTTCAAACAGAGAATACAAGCCTTTTTATTTCAATCAATTCATCGTATCGAACGTCACGTCCGGCACCTCTCCTATCAAAACCGTTTCGGCAAGGCAGTACGTTTTATGAATAACGATATCTTCCGCATAAATCGGAACATACGTATTCAGCTTCATTTCCGCATGTGCGATGATCCGATGGTGCGTCTGATTGATACCTGCGGAAGAAATTTCACTTTCGTATGTAAATCGTACAACGCCGAGTGCACGCACAGAAAGCGGAATTTCCGGCCCGCACGCAGAGAGCAGGTCGATTCCCAAAAGTGTTCCAAGCGGTAAGAAAACGGTATTTCCCTCTTTGGAAAGACGCGAAGTCACAGTATACTCTATTTCCGATAAAAGGCGATTTAATGATGACGCATCGCAGATAATCGCTTCTATTTTCCCGTTGCCATCATAAATAGCGCTGCATATCTCCGGATAATTAACCGAAAATTCCGCAACCGTTTCGGAAAGAATTTTAGTTCCCAATATTTCGCCCTGCATGATCAAAGTACGCCGAATCGCTTTTGAGAAAAGCAGATCAAACAGCAGGACACAAAGAAATAACAGAACAAAAACGGATGCAATTCCATGAAACACGCTGCTTTGTTTTTGTGCTTTCTTCCACTTTCTGCTTTGCATATCATCACCGCCTTTACAACAAAATATGCAGGAATACATCCTCTTGTTCTTTTCTGAAAGAAAGTTTCGTTTATTCATCGTTTTATGGTTGAAGTTTTCGACGTTTTTCGCTATAATATTCAGGAAATGATAGGAGGTTATATCATGAGAAAAAATCATTTGATCGATCTGAACGACCTTTCCAAAGAACAGTGGGAACAGATCGTAGAACTGGCCATCCGTATCAGCAAAAATCCGGAGCGCTACTCCGAATATTGCAAACACAAAATCATGGCAACGCTCTTTTTTGAGCCATCCACCCGTACACAGAACTCCTTCCAGACCGCTATGCTTCGCCTCGGCGGCAGCATTATCGGTTTTGATAACCCGCAGACCACTTCCGTTTCCAAAGGCGAAACGCTCGCGGATACGATCCGTATCATGAGCGGTTACGCTGACGTTATTGCTATGCGTCATCCGGTTGAAGGCGCGGCTCTCGCTGCTGCGCAGTACTCTTCCTGCCCGGTAATCAACGCAGGCGACGGCGGACATCTGCATCCTACTCAGACACTCACCGACATGGTTACGCTCGCAAACGAGCTCGGCGATCTGAACGATATCACGCTCGGCTTCTGCGGCGACCTCAAAAACGGCCGTACCGTACACTCGCTGATCAAAGCACTCAGCCTGTACAACAACATCCACTTTGTTCTCATCTCCACCGACGAACTCACCGTTCCGCAGCGCTTCAAGAATATTATCCTGGAACACAACTGCACTTATGAAGAGGTTTACTCTCTCGAAGAAGTTATCGGTAAGCTGGATGTTCTTTATATGACGCGTATCCAGAAAGAACGTTTTGCAAGCGAAGAGGCATATCAGGCACAGAAAAATGTCTACGTCCTTGATATGGAAAAAATGAATCTCGCAAAACCGGATCTCAAGGTTCTGCATCCGCTTCCGCGTGTCGATGAGATTACGACCGAAGTTGACGACGATCCGCGCGCACTCTACTTCAAACAGGCACGCTACGGTGTATATGCCCGTATGGCTCTGATCCTCACGCTTATGGATATCCATTCGAAAGATACCATTCTCAAAGGTGATCAGGCTACCCACCGTTGTTCCAATCCGCGCTGCATCACGCAGACCGAAACATATCTCAAGCCGTCCTTTGTAAGCGACGGAAAGGGTGTTTACTGCGAATACTGCGATGCACCGCTTAACTAAGGAGGTTTTTCCTATGGCAATCATTCATACCAACGATGCAATGTTTAAAGAAGTTATTGCTTCTGCTCCGACTGTTCTGGTCGATTTTTATGCTGACTGGTGTGGCCCGTGCAAAATGCTCGCTCCGGTTCTTGCACAGCTCGCTTCCGATCGCAGCGATATCGCTGTTGTTAAGGTAAACGTCGATGAAGCTCCGGAAACCGCCGCTGCTTACGGCATCATGAACATTCCGACGATGATTCTGTTCCGTGACGGCAAACCGTCCGGCAAACTGGTCGGTTTTGCATCCAGAGAAAAAATCGAAAAGACATTCAATCTGTAATTCATCCATAAGGCAAAAGCGGTGCTCCAAACGGAGCACCGCTTTTTTATAACACTTCTTTTATTTTCAGCAGTGCGCCTTTTTCCAGCCGGGAAACCTGTGCCTGGCTGATACCGATCTCACCGGCAACTTCCGTCTGTGTTTTTCCGGCGAAAAAGCGCAAACCGAGAATGCGCTTTTCCCTTTCATTCAAATTTTTAATCGCTTCGCGCAGTGCTATCTCCGAAAGCCAGTTTTCATCACTGTTCTGATCTCCAAGCTGATCCATCACATAGATCGTATCACCGCCATCGGAATAAACCGGTTCATATAAAGAAACGGGTTCTACAATTGCTTCAAGCGCCAGCACAACCTT